>CAUYTY010000223.1 GCA_963575655.1 Gammaproteobacteria bacterium
TCATGATTTATATTGACTGTGGTGGGTGATGAGGAGGTTTCCGATAAGGTCTAATGTCTATTGTATCCACACACGAACAAGGCCTAGTAACTAACTCAAGTTGCTACCTAGCGTGTTTTTCTCCCCCTCTCCCTCCGGGAGAGGGGCTTTTTCGGTTCTCACCGCATAGGTGGCAACTTGGATTAACTAAGGAACGAAAACTTTATAACTTGTGCGGCTGTAACATGAGGTGTCATGGTCCATTCCGTTGAATCATTCACTAACGCTTATAGATACCTGCACAGATGATATCGTTGTTGGATTTTTCGCAATAAGCCGATTTGGGTAGTACTTTCTTGGTGATCGGGTCCGTGAATTTGTAATCTTGCCAAAATTTTCCTTTCGATGTGGCAAGCGCGATACGTTCCTTGACGAATTCCTTGCCATCGGCATCGGCCACTTCAATGAGGTCCTTACCTACCTGCTTTACGTTTTGGCCATGGGCTAGACATTTTCCGGTCATATCATAGACAACTGGATACAGATCAAGGTGTACCCATTTTTTGTCCTTAGCGGTAATCTCCTTGAGCGTGCCTTCACGGTCAGCGCCGAGAGCCTTGACGGCGTCCATCACCAAGATTTCAGCGTCCTTTGCGCTCGTATAGTCTTCAGCCCATGAAGCACTAATACAAGCTATAAGAATACCAATGGACACGATTTTTTTCATTAATGTCTCCGAGAAATTTCGCCCTTCAGGGCGGGGAGGAAAGGGGATGGTTTTCTCCCTTTAGAGTGGGGTAGTTGATTGTCTTCAATTGCCTTCAATTTCGTATCCAGGGTAATTTCGGTCTATCCAGGTCGTGCCTTGTTGCTAATTCTCTTGAGTGGCTGGGGTCAGGGCTTACATTTTGCGTCTATAGTCCTGTCTCTTTAACTTGGATAGACGGATATTTTAGCGTGAGCTGCGCTGCCGTGAATCAAGTAATGAAACAGGTGGAGAATAAGTATATGAATGAAAAACGTAAGACCTGCCCCCCAGTTCTTTACACAGACCATCAAGACGAGGAAGGATTCGGAAGAGGGGAGGGGCCTAAATAAATATCTATCAAAGCCCCAACTCAGTACTAACCAACATCAAGCTGAGAAGGAAGACCCGCAACCGCAGGTCGTGACCGCATTGGGGTTGCGGATAACAAAATGCGCCCCTTCGAGGTCTTCACTGTAGTCGATCTCCGCGCCTACCAGATACTGGAAACTCATCGGATCGACAAGAAGCGTCACCCCGCCCTTTTTAACCTGAGTATCCCCTTCGTTAATATCTTCGTCGAAGGTGAAGCCATACTGGAAACCAGAGCAACCTCCACCGGTAACAAATACACGCAACATCAAGGCGTCGTTATTTTCTTCCGTGATCAATTCACGAACCTTGGAGGCTGCGGCATCCGTGAACAGGATAGGGGCATCCGGATCGGTCTGACTGGTTGCGGTGCTTGAATTAGTTTTCATGGTTTACAATCTCCGAAAATTTTTCGCCACCAAGGAAAGGCGGCAACATTGGCAAGGATGGTACCCATCCCTATAAAAGTAGTCAATAATTTGTCTGTTATTCACGGTAGCAGGGCGATGCCTTCTAGCCCCAAAGTTTCGGGGAAACCGAACATAAGATTCATGTTCTGAACGGCTTGGCCAGCAGCCCCCTTTACCAGGTTGTCGATGACAGAGAGTACCACCACGGTATCCCCTCCTTGGGGTCGATGGAGGGCCAAGCGACAGGTATTGGCCCCACGCACGCTTCGTGTCTCTGGGTGACTACCAGCCGGCATCATGTCTACAAATGGCTCGTTAGCGTAGCGTCTCTCATAGAGGGCCTGAAGGTCTACCGTCGAGTCTTGCAAGACGGCATAGAGTGTGGCGTGGATACCACGGACCATGGGCGTTAGATGAGGCACAAAGGTGAGTCCGACCGGCACCCCCGCAATTCGACCAAGACCCTGAACAATTTCTGGGAGATGCCGGTGTCCAGGGACCGCATAGGCCTTAAAACTCTCCGTCGCCTCGCACAAGAGAGTCCCGATCGCGGCCTTGCGACCGGCCCCGCTCACCCCCGACTTGGCGTCGGCGATGAGTCGCTGGTTGTCCACCAATCCTTGCTCGACGAGAGGCAGAAACCCAAGTTGTACGGCAGTTGGGTAACAGCCCGGGTTGGCCACGAGATGTGCCCCACGCAGGGCCTCCCGATTTACCTCCGGTAATCCGTAGACCGCTTCCGCGAGCAATTCTGGGCAGGTGTGTGGCACACCATACCAACGCTGCCATACCTCCGGGTCGGTGAGACGGAAATCGGCGGCGAGGTCGATAATACGCACCCCTTTCGCCAGCAGCCCACGGGCCATACCCATGGCAGTACCATTGGGAGTGGCAAAGAACACGACCTCGCAATTAGCTAGGGTCTTTTCATTGGGTTCGGTGAAGCGTAGATCGCTTTTACCCCGTAGATTGGGAAAGAGGTCCGCTACTGCAATACCGACCTCGGAGCGAGAGGTGATTATCTCGATCCGAACCTCGGGGTGAGTGATCAACAATCGTAATAGCTCTACCCCCGTATAACCGGTACCACCGACAATGCCGACCTTGACCATAAGACTTGGTCCTCGCGTATATTAGAAGAGAAGCAGTGTATCGTAGCAACGCCAAAACTACGCCACAGTATTCTTTTTTCGTTGGTTAATCTCGTTCGTCGATCCATGCCATCTGAATGGCCTCGAGCACCTTTTCTCCCCCGCGCTGATGGTCATCAGAGAATTCGGGCAGCTCTACGACCCAGTTGTGGAGATCAACGAAGCGCACTCGACGTGGATCTACCTCGGGGTGTGACTCGTCAAGGGCAATAGCAATATCTTGTACGTCAATCCATTTCATCGGTCGTTCTTTCTGGTTGGCTAATCTGTTCTTCATTAGCGATATCAAATTATCGTAATCACGAATGCCGCTCGGAAACCATATTTAGGGTATAGCGGGGGATTTCGATGACCAGATCTTGTTTACCAATCTCGGCCTGACAACTCAGACGTGATTCTGCCTCCAATCCCCATGCTTTATCTAAAAGATCCTCTTCCTGTTCATCGGCGGGTGATAGCGACTCGAATCCCTCACGCACGATGACGTGGCAGGTTGTGCAGGCGCAAGATTTTTCGCAGGCATGTTCCAATTCCACCCCTCCGGCGGTGGCGGCATCAATGAGTGTGGTCCCTGGGGCAGCTTCAACTATTGCACCTTCTGGACAGATTTCTTCATGGGGTAGGAAAACTAAGCGAGTCATGGGTGATTAACCTTCGCCGAATTCAGTCAGCCGGTGGCCGGTCAGGGCTTTTTTGATACTTTGATTCATGCGCCGTGCTGCGAATTCCTGGCTCACTCGCTCCAGATGTTCGAGGGTGGCGTGGATTGCACGGTGGTCGGTACCGTTGCGGCGTTGGACCAATTCCGCTGAAACAGTATCGATGGCGGTGCGTTCTTCCATCGACAGGAGATCGGCATCGGCCGCCAAGGCGTGGGCCAAACCCTCCAATACGCGATCGGCCTCAACCTGTTGTTCGCGCAAATTACGGGCATCGACGTCCTCTCGGGCATGGTCCAGAGAGTCGCGTAGCATCTGCTCGACTTCCTCGTCAGTGAGTCCATACGAGGGTTTCACTTGGACGGCGCTACGTACCCCGGTCGATAGCTCTTGAGCGGAGACACTAAGCAACCCATCGGCATCTACCTGAAAGGTAACCCGAATACGCGCTGCCCCTGCCACCAGCGAAGGGATTCCCCGCAACTCGAAACGAGCGAGCGAGCGGCAATCCGTCACCAATTCGCGCTCCCCTTGGAGTACGTGGATGACCATGGCGGTTTGGCCATCCTTGAAGGTGGTGAAATCCTGGCTCCGTGCTACGGGGAGTGTGGTATTGCGCGGGATAACCTTTTCTACCAGGCCACCCATGGTCTCGATCCCCAGCGAGAGAGGGATGACATCAAGCAGTAGCATCTCGTCGGTGGGTTTATTGCCCACCAATACGTCCGCTTGAAGGGCCGCACCGAGGGCCACTACCCGGTCCGGATCAAGGTCGAACAGCGGCATACGACCAAAGAGTTCCGCCACGCGCGCCCGGACTCGTGGTACTCGGGTGGCGCCGCCCACCAGGACCACATCCCGAACCTCAGCGGGTGTCAGGCCAGCGTCGTGTAGGGCACGACGGCAGGCGTGGATGGTGCGGGTGATGAGGGGGTCGACGAGGGTGTTGAAGGTGGCGCGGGTCAGTGTCTCTTCCCACACCGTGCCGTCGGGACGCTCCAGGCGTAACGGTATTGCCTCCGACGTGGTGAGTGATTCCTTGGCGGTGCGGGCCGACTCCATAATTTGGCGAACTAGGCGATGATCACCGTCGTTGCCAATGCTGCTTTCACTTAGGAGCCATTCAGCCACGGCGTGGTCCATGTCGTCGCCGCCGAGGGCAGAATCGCCACCGGTGGCCATTACCTCGAACACTCCACGGTGGAGGTGGAGGATCGAGATATCGAAGGTTCCGCCTCCCAGGTCGTAGATTGCGTGGATGCCTTCAGAGCCACGGTCTAGGCCGTAGGCGACAGCGGCGGCGGTAGGCTCGTTGAGCAGACGCAAGACCTTGAGCCCGGCCAGATAGGCAGCGTCTTTGGTAGCTTGGCGCTGGGCGTCATCAAAGTAAGCGGGTACAGTAATCACCACCCCCACTAATTCTCCGCCCAAGGCGTGCTCAGCACGCTCCTTGAGGACTTTGAGGACCTCCGCAGAGACCTCGACCGGACTCACTTCTCCAGCGGCGGTCTTGAGTATCGCCATCCCTTCTTCGCAGCCGGCAAATTCGTAGGGCAGTCGGTTGCCGGTACGCCGTGCGTCACAACGCCCACGTCCCATCAGACGCTTGATTGAGGCGATAGTACTGTGCGGGTCCTCGCCAGTACGGTCACGCGCCTCCTGACCTACCAGGGGTGGACGGTCGACGAAATAACGTACTACCGAGGGCAGCAGGTGAACATCGGCGCTGTCGGGTAGGGTCTCGGCGATACCGCTGCGCACAGTGGCCACCAGGGAATTGGTGGTGCCGAGGTCGATGCCAACCGCCAGACGGTGCTCATGGGGAGCAGTGGATTGACCGGGCTCGGCAATCTGAAGAAAGGCCATGGGGGGTCTCAGAATTTTTTAGGTCTCAGGAGCTAGAAACTGTATCTTTATTTAGGGGGCAATATTTGGACAATCTCGGATCCTATGCTCAAATATTGCCCTTTATTGTTTACCATAAAGAAACAGAGACTAAACTAATCAATACTTGATCTTTTAACATGACAATCTATACCGTGTACACATGGGCATGTTACCCATAACGCGAAGGTTTTGCGTGCCATCGGGTATCTACTACATTGGTTCGCAAAGTCATTCTGTCCATGGATGATCAATGGAGTGGCTTTCACGGCAAGGCTGAGTTCCAATGCGAATGGCATCCGATGTTGCTGGCGTAGGCCAGCCTCCGATTGAGACCGTCCAACTCAGGACTCCAGTTGCAGGCCGACAAGCCTATCAACGGAAAGCGAAATATCTAGAAATCTGGATGTCCGAGTTTGCTCTGGTTTTTAGAAGCGGTAAAGAAATCAAAGTACTTTCTTTTAGTCCAGAAGCCGAAGGATTATTGTTCAGGTAATCATTCCGATGCGCGTCTCGGTAATCGTCTCCTCCTTTCTCGTGGAGGAGGGAAGGGGCGATTACTCATCCCCTATTGGGGAGGAACATCGAGATAACGCTCTTCCAAGGTCGTCGCATCTTGAATAAGGCGGTCAAAGAAGCGCAGCCGTCGCACCCTTTCAGCGGCCAGAACCAGCGATTCCGCCGTATCGGTGGATAAGTAGGCGCCCAATTCTCCGAGGAGGGCCGTCCGGCGTTCTTGTAACCTCGCCTTCAATGCCGCCAAGACATTTACCGGATCGCTCGTTTCGGGTACCTCTCCCAGTTGCTCACGCAACTCCATTTGTTCCATTAGGAAGGCGGGGTCCATTATGGTATTGCCTTCCTCTTGGGTCTCCACGCCCCGTAAGGAAAGTAGATAACGAGCACGACGCACTGGGTCACGCAAGATCTGATAGGCACCGTTGACTGCTGCTGCCCGTTCTACCGCTTGGCGCCGCTCTTGACCAGAGCCCCCTGCATAACGGTCGGGGTGGACCAGACGCTGAATGCTACGGAAGGTCACCGCGAGGCTCTGTTCGTCGATCTCGAAGGTTGACGTGAGACCGAACAATTCAAACGGATTATCCATCGATACGAGTATCTTGACGGTTGTACAGTAAGATGGCCTAGGTATTGAAACTCTCACCGCAGCCGCAGCTATTCTTAACATTGGGATTATGGAACTTGAATCCCTCATTGAGCCCTTCCTTGGAATAGTCAAGCTCTGTTCCCGCCAAATAGACCAGGCTCTTGGGGTCGATAAAGATCTTGACGCCACGATCCTCAAATACTTGGTCAGCCTCCCGAGGGGCATCTACAAATTCCAACACATAGGCAAGCCCCGAACAACCAGAGGTACGAACCCCTAAACGCAACCCTACGCCTTTGCCCCGTTTGGCTAGAAAGGTTTTGACTCGCGTTGCTGCGGCTTCGGTCATGGTAATACTCATCAGGGTCTCCAAGAAACTCCCGGCATTAGCCAAGCAGGGAGGAAAGGGAATAGCAAGAATAGCAACTTGTCTAGGCTAGTGCCTGATTCTTTGCATGATAATCCGCGATCGCGGCCTTGATGGCATCCTCGGCGAGGACCGAGCAGTGAATCTTGACCGGAGGCAGGGCCAATTCCTCGGCGATCTGCGTATTTTTGATCTCGGTAGCCTCTTCCAGCGTCTTTCCTTTCACCCATTCAGTTAGAAGTGAGCTAGAGGCGATGGCGGATCCGCAACCGTAGGTTTTAAAACGGGCATCCTCGATAATTCCCGCCGCATTGACTTTGATCTGAAGTTTCATTACGTCGCCGCAGGCCGGGGCACCGACCATGCCTGTGCCTACATTTTGCTCAGACTTGTCGAATGCACCCACGTTGCGCGGATTCTCGTAGTGATCGATGACCTTCGTACTGTAAGACATGAGATTCTCCTCGCGTCAGGGTAAAATCGTTTTCTGTTTCAATTAGCACGCTATCAATGGGCAGCCCACTGTACCTTAGAAATATCAATACCTTCCTGGTACATCTCCCACAAAGGGGAAAGTTCGCGTAGTTTATTAACTGCCTCATGCAGTTTGCGTATGGTGTAATCGATCTCTTCGGTGGTGGTAAAACGGCCTAGAGAGATCCGGAGAGAGCTGTGGGCCAACTCATCGCTCCGTCCGAGTGCCCGCAGCACATAAGAGGGTTCCAGGCTTGCCGAGGTGCAGGCCGAGCCTGAGGATACGGCCAATTCCTTGAGAGACATCATCAAGGATTCGCCCTCTACAAAGGCAAAACTCATATTCAGATTGTGCGGGACGCGTTGTTTCAGATCGCCATTTACATGGACTTCCGCGAGATCTTGGAGGCCGTTAAGTAAACGGTCACGCAACCAGCGAATACGCTCATTTTCGGTTGACATCTCGTCGGCGGCAATTCGGTAGGCCTCACCCATTCCTACGATTTGGTGAGTTGGCAATGTCCCCGAACGCATACCTCGTTCATGGCCGCCGCCGTGCATTTGGCCTTCAATGCGCACTCGTGGTTTGCGTCGTACATAGAGAGCCCCGATACCTTTAGGACCATAGGTCTTGTGAGCGGAAAGGGACATTAGATCCACTTTCATTCGTTCCAGGTCGATGGGTACCTTGCCGGGGGATTGGGCGGCATCCACATGGAACAGGATGCCCCGGTCACGAGTCAGTGCGCCAATGGTTTCAATATCTTGGATCACGCCGATCTCATTATTCACATGCATGATCGAGACCAAGATCGTGTCCTTGCGTAGTGTCGCCTCGAGTTTATTGAGATCGATAAGACCGTTGGGCTCCGGGTCTAGATAGGTAACCTCATAACCGTCACTTTCCAGGTACCGGCAGGTGTCCAACACTGCTTTGTGCTCGGTCTTGCAGGTAATGATGTGGCGGCCCTTTTTATGATGGAAGTGGGCTACCCCTTTGATCGCCAAATTGTCCGATTCTGTCGCCCCTGAGGTCCAAACGATTTCTTTTGGATCACAATGGATCAAATCCGCCACTTGGCGACGAGCCTCTTCTACTGCTTCTTCTGCTCGCCAGCCGAAGGCATGAGAACGAGAGGCCGGATTACCGAACACCCCGTCTTGCGTCAGGTGTCCCATCATTCTTTCTGCCACGCGGGGATCGACTGGTGTCGTGGCGGCGTAATCCAAATAAATTGGTAGTTTCATGTTTAACGCACCCTGCCATACGACTGTGGTTTTTTATATTTTCTGCTTTATAAATAAGAAGCAAGAAAACAAAACGAATCAGGATATTTTCCCTGGATTAACATATCCGATATTACGTTTCCATAAAGTCTCAATAATAAGTTATTAAGTATTGCGCGAGAACTTCCCCGCACTAACCAATTTAGGTTATGCAACACCGCAGGGAGGTTTTCGATAACAGGATCAATTAACCTCCAAAATCTCTTCCGTAGGGGTTGTTTTACCACGCTGACAAGCGGGTAATGCCACTCTCCCGTCCTGACGCAGGCACACCTCCTGGACCTCACGACGCTTGACCAGTTCGCCCAGGCTGATGTTTTGAAGAAACTGAAAGATCTGCTCGCTCAGGTCTATCCACAGTTCATGGGTTAAGCAGCGGTCGTCTTCCTGACAATTACCATGCCCACCACAGCGGGTAGCATCGACTTTTTCATCTACCGCAGTAATTACCTCTCCTACGGCGATCTCCGTGGCCGCACGGCTCAACCGGTAACCCCCCCCTGGTCCTCGGGCGCTGTCCACCAGGCCGCGCTTGCGTAGCCGAGCAAAGAGCTGTTCCAGATAGGACAGCGAAATACCTTGGCGTTGAGAAATGTCGGCCAATGTGATCGGGCCATCTTTATAATGGATGGCCAGATCGAGCATGGCAGTAACGGCGTAACGGCCCTTGGTAGTAAGCCTCATGAAATGATCCTTTGCGCGAAGTGAAGGTTTGGCTAGTGTACGAATCCGACGGCATCAGTCAACCATTAATTGTGATGTAAAAGTCTCATCGTTCAGGTGGTGATGTCGCTTGATGGAGGGCTCGATAGATTTTATTAATCATACGTGATCTTTACTTGACTGATCCCTATCGATCTCAACCTTTGAATCGTCGCCGAACTGGCAGACGTGAATATCCGCAGTCGGAGGAGGGAGTTGGGTGTCGTCTACCACACCGTGTGCGTGAAGTTCAGCGCAGATGGCCTCCACTCGGCTATCTAGCAGGTGAACATGGTCCAAAATGCAATTGATGGCGACCGCTACCGGGTCTGGTACGTCTTGGCTGGTTCCGTAGGCATCGAAGCCAATCTTGTGGGCAATGGCGGCGCGACGCTGCTCGACCTCGGTACTGGTCTGCCGTACGACTCGTCCGGGGATGCCAACAACGGTTGCACCAGGCGGAACGTCTTTGACCACTACGGCATTGGACCCAATCCTTGCCCCATTACCCACCAGAATCGGCCCTAACACCTTGGCGCCAGCCCCCACTACCACGTCGTTACCCAGAGTGGGGTGACGTTTTCCCTTCTGCCAGGAGGTGCCACCCAAGGTCACTCCGTGGTAGAGGGTACAATCATCACCTATCTCCGCCGTTTCGCCAATAACCACCCCCATTCCGTGGTCAATAAAGAAGCGTCGCCCAATATGTGCCCCAGGGTGAATCTCGATCCCAGTCAGCCAGCGCGCAAAAGTTGAGACCATACGCGCCAACCACTTCAGCCCCGCCCCCCACAGACGATGACTCATGCGGTGGAACTGGATCGCGTGGACCCCCGGATAGGTCGTGATCACCTCGAAGGCATTCCGAGCGGCTGGGTCACGATCAAAAACGCAGAGGATATCTTCACGCAGACGCGCAAACATGGGAGGGCCTGTAATTTGGATTGGTGTGGAGTGTAACAATTGTTGATTCTATTAGTCAACATTTATTGGATGTCTAGCCAAAAATCTGGTTTGTCCAGGTAAATATCGACAAAGGAGGGTATCGGGCGGTGGTTGGATTCATTGTCACAGTCTAAGGGGGGCCATAGCCACGAAGGAGCACCGGGAGTGCGACGCCCCTCAGTCCGGTTGAGTAACGCAATGGCAATTCTGAAGCCGCTGCCGTTGAGGTTCAGCCATCCCGCCGTCCTTTGACATTTCTGTAAAAATGCCGGTCTTTCCCGGCTGTCAACCCGTAAGGGTAACTTGGCTTACGCCAGTTAAGGTCTCCTCGCCCAGAACAAGAAGGTCGTTCAGACTAAGGATTGGGTCTTGTACCGTCTCGACCGTTATTCCCTTCGTCGTCAGAGCATGGGACTGGAGAAGCATCACTAGGAATATGGCTGTGATATGTTGTGACATGTCGTTTTGATGAGCGTTGCCTAACCAACGCACACGGTAAATTATTTCTTCCAATCTAAACCTGGTACGTCCACGTCAGGCAAGTCTTTAAATACCTGATGGAGCAATTGACTCCTGGGAAAAAGAATCACCCATGCCGTTAGAAAGATAATGAGCAGATCCGTCTTTAGCGAAATATGACGCTGATACCATAGTTCCAGTTCGCCTTTCGCGGGTGCGATGGCCTTCGCATAAAACTGTTCTGGTGGCATTTCCGATTCGGAAAGCAAACGTTCTTCATCACGAAACACCAACGACCCAATCCCAGTTAGGCCAGGTTGGACATTGTAGACGACCCGTTTGATATGCTCGGGATACGGGGCAAATGTCTTGTCTACCAAAGGACGTGGACCCACAATTGACATATCGCCCACTAGGATATTAATCAATTGGGGTAGCTCGTTAATTTTCATGATTCGTAAGAAATGCCCTAATGGCAATACACGGGGGTCGCGGCGCATGGTATGTAGTCCACCTGCCATACTCGGGCTATTCTTCAGCATCGTCGCAAACTTCCAGATCTTGAACTTTCGGTTCTTGAATCCAATGCGTTCCTGGAAGTAAAACACGTAATGCTCCCCAGTTAGCAACAGGCCAATACACACCGGTATCAATAATGGGGAAAATATCAGCAATGCAAGTGCTGAGAGTGCGATATCGATGAGACGTTTAAGAAACACATACATCGTAGTTTGTTCCTTACATTTGTTGGTCAAGGCCCTTGCCGGTTTCGATGTGTGCGAAGTTTGGCAGATAGTCCTTGAGGACCTCGACCACCTTTACCTTAGTGACATCTCGCGACGCAAAGAGCGAGTGTAGTCCCGTAAGGATCACCTCTATTTCTTTCGGGTCACGGTGCTTTGCGTTTTTCACTACGCCAAGGTTCTCGAACATCGTCAGATCGAGTACCTCGTCGGGCGTGTAAAATTCTTCGAAATTCTTTTCGCCGCTGGTGTCAGACGCGAAGAAGTACACCGGCCAATGGGTGACTGCACCCGTAGTTATACCATGCGCCCGCAAGTAGTCCATCTTTTCACGTGCTTCGTCTTCGCTGTGGCAAGGGTCTGGTTCCATTCCCAACGCATGGAGCAGGTCTATCGCTACCTGCTCAAATGGGATCATATCGTGGGCTTCGTCCAATTTGGGAATGACGATATCACCACTCTCACCGATGATCGAGGCGAGTAGACACAGCTCTCCCGATTCGGTTGGTGAAACGAAGAAGCGTTTGATACCCAGCGGGCACGACCAGGCCTGGCGCTTGAAGAGACGTTCCAGAAAGCCGAGCGGTAGGCTACCGTTGGAGAAGGCCACGTTGGCAAAACGAGCGGTTTTGATGGGGAGACGATCGGTATAGGCCATGATCAATTCCTCCATCAATTTCTTGCTGGCCCCCATAATGTTGACAGGGTTGGCTGCTTTATCGGTGGAGACGCAGAAAAAATGTTGCGGTGGTGTATCGATCAGGCGTTCAAGCAATCCATGGGCACGAAGCAGATTATTCTCGATCATTGCCTCAATGGAAAAAATGTCTTTTTCGCTACGCACGTGCTTATGTGCAGCAAAGTTTGCAACGATGTCAAAGGGGCCACGTGTACGTAAGATCTTGCCAAAGACGGGATCGGCGAAGTTTACCGGGTAGGTCACGAAATCTTTAGGGATTCGATAATCTCCGGCACTACGTAGATCGCGTACTAATTCGGTTAGGCCATTCTCGTTGGTGTCGACCACGCACAGCGAGGCCACGTCAAAACGTAAGAGGGCCTTAATGTAGTACGAACCGATGGTCCCGGCGCCGCCGATGACAAGGACACGTTTTCCATCGATATGGATACGCAATGTCTCGCCGTGACGCACGAAATCGTTCGCGAGCAAACTCTGCTCGCGGCGTGTGACGAATTGTCTGATAAATCCATCAAGATCGAAATTTAGTTGCATAATCATTCATCAAAGGGTTGGTCTTGGCCTGAGAGGAAACAAAGTGAGCGACCTTTTCACTTCTCCCGATGTTTCTTCCTTAAGTCAAACTGGGTTTGTATATGCTCATGTGCACACAGACCACGAAATAGTGTCTCGTTGCCCTGGAATAGCTCCTGCGGGGTGTCGAATTACCGGTGGTGTTCCAGACCTGGATATGGCCAGTAATGTTCCATAATTTAGATATTTTTCAGACTAAGACGCCAAATTCATAGCGATTTATGAAGAGACCAATCACAATATCATGCATTTTCTCAAGTTTGGAGAAGCAAATGGTTTTCCGGGCAAGCCGTTTGATACGTGTCCGTAACATTAAATGTTTCCTCTCGATTTTTTGAGTATTCTTCTTGCTAATGATTTGTTGTTCGACTGGTAAATTCCGTTCATAAGCCCCCCAATCGTCAGTATAAAATCGAGAAATCCCAAACGGCTTGAGGAGTTCTTTTAAGGACAAAAATACCGAATCTTTCCTTTTGCCAAACACATACGCAAGAACATTTCCCGTAGCATGGTCAATCGCATGCCAAAGCCAGCGTTATACATCGTTCCCACGCTCCGCGTGGGAATGCATTCCGCGACGCTCCTGCGTCGCGTATTGGTTGGGATCACGAACAAGCCGGAAGTCATCGCGGTATATGACCTATGGAATGGAATAACCACAATGGATATGCCGTGTTTCGAGACACGCGTCGCGGGATGCATTCCCATGCGGAGCGTGGGAATGATGAAAAATAGCTAGTAAACCTCCGGGTTGCAGAACATAAAACCGAGATTTTCGGGCAGGCACTAGGTATACCAATTATATCCAAAAGTTTCTTTATCCATCATATTATTTAACCCATAAAATTTTTTGCTGCGCTTTTCTTGAGTATAGAATTATTATTTATAATTCAATGAGTTAAATTTCTTGTTATGGCGCATTAATGGACGTTTGATTAGTATTATCATCCAACATAAGGAACATTTTAAGTGTAATTGGTATAGTAACTTGAGTTACGTAACACATCCTTGTATGACAAATCTCTGTGATAAAATGATTGCTAGATCTTCCGTCAGCATTTAATACGTTTTCTTCCCAAAATCTTCGTTGATATCCTTTTTCTAGTGATTTCTAAGATCATCAAGATCTTGTTCGGTGATAATATATTCATTTCGAATCCTCCTATTAAATTGGAAGATACAACATCATTAGACCTTATCGGAAACCTCCTCATCACCCACCACAGTCAATATAAATCATGAGGTTGCGTTGTCCGGCAGAGCTAGGTAGGGGGTTTCCGATAAGGTCTATTATATTATGCAGGAGATTCGCTACTTGCTACGATTTTTGTGGCAAAGCTCTCCAAGGTTGCCTTCAGTCCATCGCGCGCCTGTATTGGCATATGCTCCCACCCGAGAGCACGTTTAATTCGATCATTCGAGACCACATAGGATTCAGTGAGTTTCTCTAGTCGTTCGCTGTTGAGTGGCAGGTATAACGTATCTCCAACGCGTGCTACCCCTCGCATCAACCTAGGAGAAATTTGCCAGATGCGTGCCTGCTGCTGGCCAAGCACCTCGGCCATAATTTTGATGATCTCATTAGTTGATAGCGCCTCGTCATCAGCTATTTGGTAAGTGCCTGGGACTACGTTACCCGCCAGTAGCCGCTCAATTACTGCCATCAAGTTGGCTATGCTAGTGAACGAGCGTTGGTTGTCGAAGCTACCAAGCGGCCAGGGAATGCCTCGCCGTACTACTGTGTAAAGCAGATTGAGATTCCCTTTGTTGCCTGGTCCATGGATCATGCAGGGCCGTAGTACGTACGGCTCAACACTCGTGTCATCGCCTAACCGATCACGGACGTAACGTTCCGCCTCCAGTTTACTCTGACCGTACGGCGTGCGCGGACTAAGCTCTGCGTCTTCAGTTAGTACGCCCTCCACATGGTCAGCCACTGCCTTGACTGAGCTAAAGACGATAAGCTTCCGCCCCTCTTTACGTTTGACCTCCAGCAAACGATCTACCACGCGCCTGGTTAATCCTACGTTGATATCGAAATAGCTCCGCGCGTTGCTCACATTACGGGTGTCGTGTGCCTTACTCGCTAAGTGGATGACCGCGTCAATCGCGTCCCAAGGGATTGCACTGAATTCTTCCCAATCAAAATGACGCACATAGGCACCGCGTTTAGAATGGGCAAGCGTATCAGCTAACTCCCATTGACTCTTGAGGTCAAGCGCCCAAAGCTCGTGGCCCATTCGTGCTAAGTGGGTGGATAGATTGGTTCCGACGAAACCGTAGGCCCCTGTTAACAGTATCAAGCTCACAATCGGTCTCCTCCTCCCCGCCGAAGATGCGGTACGACGAACTCAAAGATCTTGAATGCATATTTGGGACACATCATTAACAAATTCGTGTACAACCCATTCTCACGATTGGCGCGTACGATCTCACGGTTAAGAGTGATTGTGCTATTGATGCCTTGTGTGCTTATCCCACCCATGCGCATATTGATGATCGCCTCGGGCAGATAATGTGTCTTGAGACCCGCCCTCCATAGGAAACGAATCAACAATTCGTAGTCGGCCGCAATTTTATAATTGATCTTATAGTCGCCAAGCTTTTCAAACCATTCCCGGCGGCAGAAAAAGGTTGGATGTGGGGGCATGAAACCCCAGCGCAACATCCAAGGCTGCCAGAATCGCGCCGAGTAATACCTTATTTCTTGGCTAGGATTCTCGGTTTTGATAAAACGTACGTCTGCGTAGATCGCATCAATCCAATTGTTAGATGCATTGCCCTTATTAGTGAACAGCCCGGCGACGCGATCCAGAACTTGGGTATGCGTATAGTAATCATCAGCATTAAGCAGTCCGATTACATTACCGGTTGCAGCCCTAATTCCTTTGTTGAGTGCATCATAAAGTCCGCTATCCTGTTCAGAAATCCAGCGCATACGGCCACCGAAACGTTTTTCATACTCGCGAATGATATCCAGTGTGCCGTCGGTTGAGCCTCCATCCACAACCAAGTGCTCAAAGTCTGGATAGGTTTGAATTAACACTGAATCCATTGCTGTTCGGATAACGTCCTTATTATTGCGGCAGGCGGTGATGATGGTGAGTTTCACTGTCGGTTTACGTGAGTTTCAGTGTTAGGAAGCGAGAAAATGATCAGAGGTAGAAGTATATGAATTGTTGTATCGACCATAAAAATACAAATATTCCTAAAACAGCAGTGTTTCTTTGACCTCAAATCTTACTGAATCTCTCTGGGAAATCGTAAGATTTGCGTTGTACGAAATAATCGCCAAGAACTAAGACGTCCATTTTGGTGCGTAGAAAGCAATCTAATGCCTCTTCCGGACGGCATACCACAGGTTCGTTTTCATTAAACGAGGTATTCAAAACAATGGGTATTCCGGTTTTCTCGCCGAAGGCACTGATCAAGCGGTGATAGCGCGGGTTTGTCGATGCGTGCACAGTTTGTAAACGGCCAGAACCATCGACGTGGGCCACGGCGGGGATCATGCAGCGCTTATCCTCCCGGATTTGGAACACCTGCATCATAAATGGGACATCATCCTCTTCCTCAAACCAATCGGCGACCTTTTCACGCAGGATCGAAGGTGCAAATGGGCGAAACGACTCACGACGCTTAATCTTGGAATTGAGAATGTCTTTCATGTTCGGTCGGCGCGGGTCTCCAAGGATGGAACGGTTTCCCAAGGCGCGAGGACCCCATTCCATGCGTCCCTGGAACCAACCAACCACCAGCCCATCGCGGATTGCGTCAGCGGTTATATCGCAAAGTTTTCCTTCATCATCAACACGCTGCATAAAACAACCCGCAGTCTCCAGTTCCGCCTTGCTACGCTCAAGAAGATCAGCATGGTAGTCATTATCGTAGGATGGCCCCCAGTAGGCATGATCCATGTGAAATCGTTGTGTCGTAAAACCGAGTTGGCTGGCCACGACGTATGCGCACCCAATTGCTCCCCCGGCATCACCGGCAGCCGACTGTACATATAGGCGCTTGTACGGCGAACGGCGGTAGACTTTTCCGTTCGCTACTGAATTCATGCCACACCCACCGGCTAGAGCGATGTTGTTAATGCCATGGGTTGCGTGTGTGACAACAAGCAGATTGAAGAACGCTTCCTCATACATCGTCTGTACCGAATGTGCTATGTCGCGATGTACCTGCTCCAGTGGTTGTTCGCGAGTGCGTTTAGGCACACCAAGTAAACGCCCTAATTCATCGTTGAACAGATCAGCCACGACCGGTGAACCACCGGTCCACTCATATTCGATCTTCTCCTTATGATGACGGAACAGATCCAAGTTTAATCGGTACGAACCATCGTGTTTAGTCAATACTATCTGGCGCATTTGATCCATGAATGCCGGTTTACCGTAGGGTGCTAAGCCCATGACTTTATATTCGTCACCGTAATTTGGGAAACCGATGAATTGCGTTAACGCCTGATAGAAGATTCCAAGTGAATGTGGAAATAACACACGATCTTTAATATCGATATGGTCTCCTCGACCAATGCCCCAAGCACCACTTGAAAAGTCACCGAAACCGTCGATCGAAACAACGATCGATTCCTCAAATGGTGACACCAAGTGTGCCGATGCTAAGTGAGAAAGGTGATGTTCAATATAGTGTATTTTCGCTTTCAATACTTGATTTGGGAATATACTGCGCAACTCTTTGTCAATACCAACACGTTTGCTTTTGTTCCTAATTCTATCGAATATGAAGCGCGGATCAGGTCTGTTGTTTAGTGCATACCCAATTTTCCTTAAGAAGTTAGCTTTCGGATCAGTATTGATCGCAATGTGCCCTAAATCTTCAAGGTTAATACCCACTTCCTGTAGACAATAGCGAATAGCCTCTGATGGAAAACCTGCCCAGTGCTTCACACGGCGAAAACGCTCTTCCTCTGCAGCCGCCACGATAATCTCGTTATCGATCAAACAGGCTGAAGAATCACCATGGTAGGCGTTAATTCCAAGTATATAAGTCACAATAACCTCGATCTATTTAATTCAATCAAGCTCTTTATGCGCCGCCAAAACTGCCTTATAGCCTTTGGCGGTCATTTCAGCGACGATACTTAAGTCCAATTCACGGCAAGCCACTTCACGAGCCTTTCTACCAAACTCATAGCGTAACGTTTGATCTTCGACAAGTTTGCAAATAGCATTTGCCATTGATTGTTCATCGCCTACGGGAACGATAAAACCGTTTTCTCCATCTTTAATGTATTCGGATACATCGCCAACATCGGTAGATACGATAGCACAACCCATTGACATCGCCTCCCACACGGCCATCGGACTTGCTTCCGCAAAAGATGAACAAACATATATATCTGCACTTTTCAGAATACCAGAAACATGCTGACATTCACCCATAAAAAAAACGTTTTCCTCTAGATTATGCTTAGCGATTAGTTTATTTAGCATCTTAAAATAGGAATTTTGATTTGAATGCAGCGCACCGATAATAGACACCGAAAAGGTATCCAGTCTAAATTTTATTAATGCACTGGCTTCAATTAGCGTTAGCAACCCTTTGATCGGATTTATATTTGAAACCGTAACAATGCGCGGAAAAACCTTTGCATCAATCGACTCATTCGTTGATACGCTTTGGCGAGAGTAATCATCGGTTACAACCGGCGCAGGAATAAGATACGCAGGAATAGTTTCCAATGATGTTCCATCAAGGTAATATTTTTGTACCCTATTGGCCGCCACAAAAAAGCCGTCCACACATTTACCCAACCATCTGAATAGTACAATGAATGCCCTTGACATCTGTGTATCGTTTAAATGCCAAATGACCGGAACGCCAGCAAGCCGACCCGCAATTGGACCCTTGAATTGCCAGACACCGCCGCTGACATGCAGTAGGTCATAGCTACCTTGGCGCAAGGCCCGCCAAATGCAATAAGTGTCATTCAGGAAGGTCAGTACATAAATCAGCAACGTGCGCCGCTCCCTTCCCAATCTATGCAAGGGAAATGTTTTCCATGCAACACCCGCCTCATTCAAAACATTACGAAATCGTTCCGAGTCACGTTCAGGAAGAAGCACCGTGGTTTCTACTGTATGAGCCTTGAGCGCCGTCGCAACTAAAGCGATACGCTTCTGCGGACCACCCCAGCGGCCTTCTTCGATGAGATTCGCTACCTGGGTAGGACGGTGCCTTTGTTCTCCAGCAATTTCGCTCACCGTTCGTAACTCCTTCAGTGTTTTTCCAGCGTAGGTGTTGGCTCGGACGCATATGTAACTACTTCATAAAATAGACGCAAACAGGAATATATTACAATAATTGTGGTATACGCCCTAAATGAATTGAAAGTTTGATATAAAAGCCCCTGTATATACAATGCTAAAATCCCAATAAAAGGTAAGGACACCCAAATATTTAGTGGATTAGATAGATGCCGACGATAAGACCAGCCAATAATGAAAGAAATAATTGCTGGAACAAACAATGAACCATAAATTCCGAAGTTAAGGAATATTTCACCCATCTCATTAATTCCGCCCCCATGCCAATCATTATAGATATCCTCAATAAGCCAGGCAAGTGACTTTGGTCTTTCAGGATATAGAAAACTGGGTGGTATTCTGAGTATAAAATCCAGGTAACTTTCTCCATACCAAAAACCAACTAGACCTTTCTGGACCGCATTTATTATACCAGCCGTGCCAACTGATATATCATTAAATGTCCCCTGGTAATACATAACAGCAACACCGCCAATCTCTCGCACATCTTTATTCAATATCTGAACGATATTATCAATGCTGACCCCAGCACTTCCTAATGTGCGAACGATTCCCCATGCCTGCAAAATAAGAACAGCTAGCAACGCCACTAACAACTGTTTTATACTTAAAGACATTTCCTTGTTGTGGATTGTTTTATAAAGAACGAATATTTCAAGAAAAATACCCAGTGGATCCATTCGTGCGCCACGTAGAAATTGTGTCCAAATTGTAACATAAACAACCTCAAACGCGAATATTAATGAATAGCGGTTAAAAGTAGCTCCAAAAAGAAGTCCATTATAGCTTATGACTCTGTTTATGATAATAAAAGAAAAGGCCAACAAGATACTGCACACGGCTTGTAGGTTTTGTACTGACATCTCCTCGCGGCTTTGCTCCGCAGAAGCGTAGGCGGAGTAAAAAACGATACTTCCTCTTTGCTGCGCAACAAGGGATCCAGCAAAGATAATAACAAGAAAAATAGCCAGTAGAACTAATTTCGGATTACGCCGGAGGTCTATGTTTTTTGTCGTACGAAATTTTATTTTGCTCGCCAAAACGAAGCCAATTTGTGATGATAGTAGTGTCGAACAAACTACGATGCTAAATATCCAGCCCACTTCACGAGTTTGCACATATATCATCCTGGCGGAAAATAGACTATCTTGTATGATTGCCAATACCGGAATCAAACCTACCCACGCAATAATAACTGTTCTTAATAGATAAAGAATATTGTCTCTATTGATGTAAATGGAAGTGAGCGCTGAAATGCATGCGAGGATCGTTGTTACGGAAAAATAATCAGAATCGTCAAGATGGAAAAATAACATCCCAATAATGGCATTGAACGCCAGAATTGTCAGACCAATTGCTTTTTCATTAATTTCAGGCATAATAAGTGCGCGCGTTTACATATAGAACATGATGCCTTTTGGGCAAAAAGTAAAAATCAGAGCCAAAAGCATGTAAATTTTGCCCTGTCCCTTGACATCTATCCCCAGCCTTCATCGTAACGATTTTCAGAGTGATTGCAATATGGGAACCGTCCGCACCGCCGCTAGACAGCCGTTCATCCTCGAACAAATTCTTCAGGAAAACTATGGGGAAGTTCCTCTCTCATAGGTGTTCGGGATTTTTATTAATTTAAGAATCCAAAAGCATCTCTAAGTTCTGCAATAGAGGATTTTCGTCTTCTATAGTTTGGATCAAACAATTCTTTTGTAAATAATTCTATATTTTGGCGGATTCAACCTTGAAGTGCAACGGGTGGGTTAATCGATTGTAACTCATTATTGAACACTTCAAAAGGAGTTTTGAACCCGAGGCATTTCCGTGGCCGGTGATTTAGGAAATCCTTTGCCCTCTGGATAAGTTTTTCAGGGATGAATTTAAGACTCATCTTCTTTGGAAAGAACTGGCGGATTAGTCCATTCATATTCTCATTGGCGCCACGTTCCCAAGAGGAATATGGGTGTGCGAAATAGAACCCCGCATTCAGTTCCTTGGCGATTCGTTGATGTTGAGAAAACTCCTTGCCGTTGTCGGTCGTGATAGTGTGAACATGATCAGCGAAAGGCTTGAGTAAGGAAATCATCGTGTCCGCCACAACAGCGGCCTCTTTGCTAGCCACATGGGCAATAGACCTTATCGGAAACCTCCTCATCACCCACCACAGTCAATATAAATCATGAGGTTGCGTTGTCCGGCAGAGCTAGGTAGGGGGTTTCCGATAAGGTCTATTCAACAAGCCATCAAAAATGCGGGCCATATTCTGGAATATTTACCCCCTTATTCACCAGATTTCAATCCCATCGAACATAAGTGGGCGCAATTAAAGGCGATTGACAAAAGAGAACGCCGTACTACCGAGGAAGTCTTCGCAAATTATGCGTAATCATTTTATGGTGGCTTTGCTATATTACCAATAAGGAAACCCACGCCAATCATGCCGAGGCATTTAATTCCTCCATAAGGAGGCGCTGTTCCGCTTACCGACGCAGGACGAATATGTATGCAAAAAATAAATCAGGCCTCCAGCGGGTATTGGATGGTGTTTGGATTGTCCATAACTTTATCCGGATACATTTCACCACTAAACAAGTTCCTGCGGTTTCTTTAGGTGTTATAGAAAAAAGATTTTCCTGGGAGCAGATTTTAATGATCCAGAAAACCGCCTAATGGATCGACTCCCACAATAATAATCAGTCAGTTAGGATGGAATCAGACTGAACCAGTCCCCGTTTTCTAAGCTGCCTGTGCGGCAGTGAACAGATCCAGCAGATTGCCACCGATGACTTCGTTTTTCTAAGCTGCCTGTGCGGCAGTGAACCCCGGATGATGGATATATCTGCCCGTCGTTCATTTCTAAGCTGCCTGTGCGGCAGTGAACGGGGCACCCCGTTTACACGTATTATAAGTACATTTCTAAGCTGCCTGTGCGGCAGTGAACTTATACGACCGCCAATATTCATCGTGCGCACGTTTCTAAGCTGCCTGTGCGGCAGTGAACCTATGATGTCATCACCGTAGCAACTGCGCTACTTTCTAAGCTGCCTGTGCGGCAGTGAACTTTGCGAAGGCCAGGTTGGCCTGGATCAGGTTTTTCTAAGCTGCCTGTGCGGCAGTGAACGTCAGGCGGACTCGATAACTATCCGCGCTAGCTTTCTAAGCTGCCTGTGCGGCAGTGAACAGGGGAATCACGCTGGTGAGCACGGGATCGCCTTTCTAAGCTGCCTGTGCGGCAGTGAACCAGGCGGGCACCGGCTAGTTGGGCACCGTCCATTTCTAAGCTGCCTGTGCGGCAGTGAACCAATCCGTAGGATCGCCATGATTATTCTCTCGTTTCTAAGCTGCCTGTGCGGCAGTGAACGCGTGCTCTTGAGCACCCGATGGCTGCCTTTTTTTCTAAGCTGCCTGTGCGGCAGTGAACTGGGGCAGCGTGAACAATTCATTGGACTCCCATTTCTAAGCTGCCTGTGCGGCAGTGAACAAACGCTGCCACGGTGTCTATCGCCGATTCTGTTTCTAAGCTGCCTGTGCGGCAGTGAACCACTAGTAGGGGTTTTTAGGCTAGGGAGACTATTTCTAAGCTGCCTGTGCGGCAGTGAACGTATCTACAACCCCCTCACTTATCCCACTGCTTTTCTAAGCTGCCTGTGCGGCAGTGAACTAATTGAACTATTTGTCCCAATAGGCGCTGTTTTTCTAAGCTGCCTGTGCGGCAGTGAACGCGGGCACAAGATAAGTCGGCACCCTCCAGGCTTTCTAAGCTGCCTGTGCGGCAGTGAACTGAATAAAATTCCCAGATATTTCAATCACAACAACAAGTTGGCTTTATTTTCATTGTTTATACCAATGCAAAAAAGCCAACTTGTAGTGCTTTGTTTATTAGACTTGCCCCTAAATAACTTTTCTTATATTTTTCAATCCGTTACTCAAGA
>CAUYTY010000224.1 GCA_963575655.1 Gammaproteobacteria bacterium
GAATGTGATGAGATGTTTAACAAATCCCTGATTGCTTACGTCGAACTCAGGTTAATTAGGATACATCCTGAGACAATTAGTGTCTGGCTGAGAACTTCGATTTCACGCTTTACAACCCCCCGACTTGTGAAATCAAGGCAGTTTGCGGCCAGGCAACTAAATAACTCAAGTTGCCACCTAGTGTGCTTTTTCCTCTCGCTTCGGGAGAGGGGCTTTTTCCTTTCTCACAGCATAATTGGCAACTTGGGCTGAATATTAGTTCAGCGCCAACACATTCTGCATATCGTAAAGTCCAGGTGATTGCCCTGCCACCCAAACGGCGGCACGCATTGCACCCGTAGCAAAAGTTGTGCGACTGGCCGCACGATGGGTGATTTCAACACGTTCACCCGCCCCAGCAAACATTACGGTATGCTCACCGACAATATCGCCGCCTCGGATGGTAGAAAATCCGATAGTGGCGCGTTCACGAATCCCGGTTAAGCCTTCACGACCATAAACAGCGCACTGCTTTAGATCTCGATCCAAAGCTGTGGCGATCACCTCTCCCATACGTAGGGCGGTCCCCGAAGGGGCATCCACTTTTAGGCGGTGGTGGGCCTCAATAATTTCTATGTCAACCTCATTCCCCAAGACGCGGGCCGCCAGCTCCAAAAGCTTGAAGCAGAGATTAACCCCTACGCTCATGTTAGGGGATAGGATTATGGGGATCTCTCGTGCTGATGTAGCAATTATGGCCTTCTGATCGGCATCAAAACCGGTGGTGCCAATAACCATTGCTCGACCTGCAGAACGGCAAATCGCTAAGGCCTCGAGACTAGGTCCCGGGCGAGTAAAATCGACCAGGACATCGAAATTTGAAGCGGCCGCCACCAGACTATCCGTGACCAAAACGCCCAATGCCTCTCCGCCCGCAAGAATACCGGCATCCTGACCCACTGAGTCATGACCCGGAGATTCTAGGGCAACAGCTAATAGGACATCGGGAACCTTACGACTGGCTTCAATCAAGATCCGCCCCATACGACCAGCGGCCCCATGAATGGCAATGCGTATCACACTCATCTCCTTCATCAGAGGATAGGTGTTCGGTCATCACAACCGTCACCTTCCCAAATTTTGTCTGCGAAAGTTTTGTAACTCTCTCGCTACCGAATGGATGCGACCCGAGTTAGGCATCAATGACCCGAAAAGGCAATGAGTTAGCGCCGCGTAGCGCTAACTCATTGCCTTTACAAGTTACCACGGCTTGATTGAGTGGGGTGCCGGTTAATTTATTCTGCTTCAAAATTAATCTTTTCATTAAGTTTATCTTCAATACGTTTCTTATAAGAAAGAAAATCAACCATCTGTATCGTATTGGGTGCCCGATTATTAAGCAATGCTGGCGGCAGATCGATACCGGTAATATAAATTGGATAATTCATTCCCCTGCGCCGTTGCGCCAGGATATGGTTGGCAACTTCCTGGAACAGGTTATTACCATATCGATACGAAGAAAACTCACGATCATCGCAATAAAAAGTATGGCTATTTTCCTCGGCATTACTGGTTACTCTCACCTTAAAATAGCTTTTCTGCTGCCCCTGACGTAAACTGGTTTTACTGGAAACAGCGAAACTACCATTCTCATTTCGAATCTTGTAAAACATTACCCCAATCCGCGGCAACCCGCTAGATTCGGTTCGGGAATAGATTGAGCGTTCTCCAAGGGTCACTTCAAAGAACTCCTCAAAGTGATTCACCAATACATCATCATCGTAAAACGGGGCTCGTTGATAGTACAGAGAACCATTTTCATCCAACACGTAGATATTTACGTTCTTTCCTACCACCTGATAAAATAACTGTATCGTATTCGCCTGGTTAATTCTATAAATCAGCGGTAGGGGAGTATCTACCAACGCGCATTGATCAATATGGAGACAGGCAAACTGTGGGTTCGGTTCCGCCAATAATCGCTGAATTTCGGCAAAGGATTCTTTGTAGATATAACGTAGGGCACCACCTTCTATATATAACAGATAATACAAATTTCCACAGACCAACAAATAACGCAGCGTTTGGGTAGTACGGTCTCCCAAAAAGAATTCATGTGCCTCCATATAGAGGTCTTCAATGCGCCGCACCAGCGAGAGCGCATAGCTTGAGGAAAAGCTATAGATTTTCGGCAATGGCGGGGGAGGTACCCCCTCACTGGATACATTCCAATACAGATATTGGCACAGGCTCTCAACCAGGCCATGTACCCCCGTGTATGAGAAATTCAATACCTCCTGCCAACTTGTCAACAAAAGCAGATCAAGGGTACCCGCGAGATTGAGTCCAGCATTGCCATAACTTAGCACATCACCACGATTACTAATCAGATCGCTGCCCGCACGGTTATAACGCCCCATGGGGTCGATCCCAATATTGACAAACAACGTCGCCCCCACAATCTGCGGCGGTTTATTAAGATATTCAGTTTCCAGGGGCGGCAATTTTGCATTGGGCGAAAATTCCCGTAGGCAGCGAATGACGGCATTTATCTCTTTCATGTCCAGAATAGTATTGCGCGCCTGTAACGCGATCATGGTATTCTGGCCAATGATTTTATTAAAATATCCCCAGGCCAACAGCGTCATTACGCTTAATGACTGTTTAATCGGTTCCTTCTTTTGTGCCGCACCAATCTTATTGGGGGCGCTATTGAGTAACAACCAACCTTCCTTACCTTCCTGATCGGAAAGTTTCTGGATGGTAATATGAGTTTCCGTTAAATCTTTCACGATACCGCGATAGACAATATCAATCTTCTCGGGTTTCCGTTCAAAGGCCGCATACAATTTCCGCCCAAGAATGTTGAGGTCGTTCTGGCTGATACTCAAGAGTTGGGCATGTTCACGTCCAAAATTGGACAAGAGTCGGTAGCTATTGGTCAGTTCCTCGATCAAGATTTTCCGTTCTTTTAATACTTGTCCAATTTTCCAGGTATCGTGCGCATCGATCAGCGCCAGTTGATTCTTATCCCACTCCCAGGCAGTTATCAGCGACTCCATCAATTCACGCCGCCAGCTAACGGTGCGGGCGGCCCCTTCCGTGCTAAGCGCGATATTGATCTTCAGATAGAAACAACGACGGACCAGGTCCAGACGCAATGGCTCGTTGCGTCGGTTTAAGTATTCCTCAAGTTTATTGATCAACATTATGTAGGGGTCAAGCTGATCTAGCCCAGTGATTCCAATATAGACCGCCTTTTTGTAGCGTAGGCAGAGCAGATCGATGTTGGGGTATTCCTTTGCATAGATCTCCATCAACAGAATTTTGAGCACCGATTTATAGGGAGAATCAATCCCCTTGTAGACCTGCCAAAGACCGGCGCCAAAGAATTCAGCGGCTGGAATATCCGGCAATCCGCCAAAGTCGATGATATCGTCGCTCGCGATAAAACGCTTATCAATCAGCGAGCGGAGACAATTATCGTAGTCGTGTTCATATTCAGGAGGGATCAACCACCATGCAGGATAACGTCCCGCTACATATAGACCGGTACGATAGAATTCTTCCAGCAATAGATGGTGTTGTGCCGTACCGCTACTCTCGCTATCGACATCGCCACATTGCCCGGCCTTGAATTTATCCGCATCCATCAAGAAGAAATGAACTTCTAGTTCACGCGTTAGTGCCCATTCCTCGATAGCGGTTCCCTTCTTACCAAGCTCTGCCAACTCCGGGGCGCTGAGATTTGGGTTGTGGCACAACCAAATATCCAGGTCGCTCTTTTCCGAGTGGGCCACGGTACCCACACTACCCATAATAAAGATAGAGTAGACCGCATAACTCGGTAGAAGCTGACGACCGAACCCTGAGATATTCGCAAACCGTCGTGCGGCTTTGATGCTTTCTTGGGTTGGTTGATAATCCGAGATACCACATGGCGTTGCCTTGGAGATATAACCTGGCAACATCGGATGATTGACATGAAATAACAACGGCAACAGATCGATAAAATCCTTTTGGCGCTGACGTAGCGAATCCTGAGTACGATGGAGGCGCTCTTGGTTGATACGCAAGAAACGCTTCTTGATGATTGTTAGATCCCGCTGATCATCTAATGGCGCGACGGGAGGCGTACCACTGTACTGCGTTTTCTTATCGGACGCAGAAGCAGTATTTGTCAAGACGCTAAATGCCATTCACTATCATCCTCAATAAACATAGCCAAAATAGGAATAACCACCATCAAATAAGGTTATATGTCTGGAACACCACCCACGATCGGTGGTTTTCGGTCGCAAGGCAACGATCAATCACCGGGAGAAGAGACGCCTTCGCCACGAGGGGAACGTCCTTTTCCACCTTCCGATCGTAATGGAGAACGAGAGGAGTCATCAGAAGCAGACGGAAGAGTCCCTGGAGTAGGTCGAGGGGCAGGTAATTCGCGCACAGGTCTACCGCCACCACTGTCTGGGTTCATGCGCGGGGCAGGCGACGGACGTTCCACCGGCTGGGGAGCCTCCTGGAGAGGCCGAACAATGGGAGGCTGACGACGCGGTAACTCGTTGCCTTCTCGCTGATGATCTACGTTTGGGTCACGCGACGGATTGCCCCAACGTTGTGCACGCTGCTGCGGATTCTCAGCATCGATCGGGGAGGTAGGGGAGGCACGACGTGGCCTTTCGGCACGATTGTCGCGATCTGCGCCCTCCACGACATCTGACGGGCGATCCTGACGCTGAGGGCGCTGCTGCGGCTTCTCTGAATCGAATGGGAAGGAGGACTCACGATGCGGCCGATCAGCACGATCGCCTCGATCTACATCCTCCGAGGGGCGGTCGCGGTGCTGAGGACGCTGCTGCGGCTTTTCCGAATCGAATGAGAAGGTGGGAGACTCACGACGTGGCTGGTCAGTCCGATCGCCTCGATCTACATCCTCCGAGGTGCGGTCGCGATGCTGGAGACGCTGCTGCGACTTCTCCGAATCAAATGGGAAGGTGGGGGACTCACGACGTGGCTGGTCAGTCCGATCGACTCGATCTGCATCCTCCGAGGGGCGGTCGCGATGCTGAGGACGCTGCTGCGACTTCTCCGAATCAAATGGGAAGGTGGGGGACTCACGACGTGGCCGATCAGCACGATCGCCTCGATCTGCATCCTCCGAGGGGCGGTCGCGGTGCCGAGGACGTTGCTGTGGATTTTCCGAATCGGACGGGAAGACGAAGATTTCATGATGCTGTCTATCACTACGACCGTCTCGGTCGAGATCCCCCGACCAGCGATCGCGGTTCCGAGAATGCCGGCGCGAATCTCGTTCGTCGTCGGACCATTCTCGGCGCGGTGACATGCGATTCCAACCATAACGCTTTTCCAAATCGGGGTCTTGGTAACGAGTACCATGGCGATGGGCAGGATCATGCCACCACTTCACCGGGCCGCTCACCTCGTGAGGATATCGGTGACGGTCCGAACGATGGTCGACAATAATCTGGCGATTATTCCAGTCGAATTGGCTGAAGAGAATGGCACCCACTACCGCCCCTATCCCGAAGGTGAGTAGGTCGGAATTCGTATCGTAACCAGATGATTTATGGTGGGGATACGTTTCTTTAGCGTAGAGGTTGGGATAGTAAACCGTTGGATAGTGCCAATCGTCGCCAAAAACCAGGGTAGGGTTATAGTTCGGCACATAGACGGTGTCGGGTCGGGTCGGTTGGATGTCGATCACCCTCCCCCTTACCCTCACCTCCTGATTGGGGGTGCTCTCCAAATAGCCGGCAGCCCGTGCCCGAGCGCGCATACGTTGGATCGCATCCATAACTTCATCTTGCTGACCCAAAAAGGCATTACCTAAGTCTTCCACCCATTCTGGCTCCCCCCCCATGCGCGCGAGCAACCCCGGAAAAGCAACCAGAGACTTAACACTAGGGTCCCAAGACTCATCCTCCAAGGCGTCTTGTAGCTCTTCTCCTGACAGATTCTGATACCGCCGCGCCCAACGCGCCGCCTGGGTAACCTCGGAGGGATAGGTAGCCGCCATCAACACCTGAGCCAACAGGGCATTTGGATAGAGGGCGATGGGCGCCACTAGCTGTTCAATCCGATCTTCAGGGAAACGTCGATCATCCCTCTCGGGGGCGGCACCAGCAGTAGCCAGCAAAACGACGCTCACCAAAAGAGAAAACCAAACCGTTTGGATGATCTTAATCACGATGGTTTCAGCCTGGGGGTGTAAAGATCGCTAATGTTATCGGAAAATTAGCGATTTATACCCATTCATTAAATAAGTATATTGCAAAGCTAAACGTAACAATCCAGCCTTATTCGTTAGGCATTTACGAGGGTGCGTAGGTGAGGCATCAAATCGCTGGCGAGCATCCCTCGTTCTCCTGCTGTAGCAGCCTGTCGTGCCGCTTCAGCGTGGAGACAAACGCCAAGACGAGCGGCTTCAGAGGCTGGAACACCTTGAGCCAACAACCCCCCTAGCAATCCTGCCAACACATCACCCATCCCGCCACTAGCCATCCCTGGATTGGCGGCGGGACACAATCCTGGCACGGATCGAGCGTTACCGACCAGGGTCCCCGCTCCTTTGAGCACCCACACCCCACCATAGCGTTGCACCAAGGTTTCTAGCGCAGAACCACGGTCTGCTTGAACCTCCGTGGCAGAACAACCCAGTAGCCGTCCCGCTTCACCAGGGTGGGGGGTAAAGATCCAGTCTTCACGTAGAGGCATCTCTTGTTCGGTCGATTCCGCCAACAAGTTCAGTGCGTCGGCATCCAACACCATCGGCAACTGTGCCGCCAAGGCCGCTTCCCACAGTGGAATCGCCCACGGGGTACGAGACAAACCAGGACCTAAAACTAACACGGTTGCTCGGGTGAATAACGCGGTCAGGTCATCGCGGTCAGTTATTGCGTGAACCATGATCTCGGGACGCATCGCGGCTATCTGAGCGGCATGGTTGGGATGTGTGGCCAAGCTCACCAATCCGGCACCGGTACGAGCTGCTGCCTCTGCGGCCAAACGTCCGGCCCCCGCATAGCCAGGAGCACCGCCAATTACCAGGACATGACCAAAATCACCTTTGTGGGCCGTTCGCGACCGTGGCGACAGCCAACGTGACAGGTCGCGCAGATCCAAACATTGCGCACTGGGAATCACGGGCAAATAGACCTCGGGAGGGACGCCAAGGTCGGCAAACACTACTTGGCCACAGTATACCGGCCCTTCCCCGGTAAATAGACCCAGTTTAAGCCCGATGAAAGTGGTCGTGAGCGTAGCCCGTACTGCTATACCCAAGGGACGACCGGTATCGGAACACAGGCCAGAGGGGATATCCACGGCCAATACGGGGGCGCCGCAATCATTGATCTCTGCTATCGCTTCCCTAAAGGGACCCCGAACATCTCCCGTTAGCCCGGTACCCAGCAAGGCATCTACTACCAGTTCGGCCCCCTTCAGAACGCTGGAAACGAAAGAGATCGGTTTGATTCCGGTATCCAATAATGTCTTATGGGCCGCCAGCGCATCTCCTCGCAGCCGTGCCGCATCACCTACCTGGAAGACTCGTACCTTGAGCCCAGCCTCGTATGCCAAACGAGCGATCACATAACCATCACCAGCGTTGTTACCAACCCCACACACCACACTAAGACGATGCGCCTCGGACCACTGTGGCCGCAGAGCTCGAAAGGCCGCCTTGCCGGCCCGAGCCATGAGGGTGGCGCCTGGGATCCAAAATTCCTGGATGGCGCGGCGGTCGAGTTCCCGCACTTGGGCTGTACGGAACAATGTAGTGGGCAACGGGAGGGGAGTTTTCGTCTTCATGGATGGCGGTGTCTCACGGGTCACACAACGCGGGAACGTAGGGACGATGCGTAAGGACAGAGGTTACGAATTCGGAGGATATCCACTAATCATAAATAGCGGTTACTCTCCACATCCAGTCATGGAATATCCAGCGCACATGGATTGGGTTGTCCCCAAGGTCGCGAATACGCACAACGAAGGATCGGTAACTCTCGAAGAAGGCAAAACTCGTGTAGTGGAGGATCGAGGGATAATCTTCATCAGGACGCACGGGTACCGCACGCAACACCGCCCGAACCCAGTCTAGGGTGAGTGTATTGTCGACATTGTTGCCGGTAAGCACGGAGGCCATTTGCTGTAAGGCCTGGGTTACAGGATTTTTCATCTCTCCGGCGGATCGCTCCAAGCGGTGTTTGCGCTCGGCACGCACAGCGTCCAGGTCGACGAGGGCCACCAGGGTATTACGATCATCCTGGACCAATGCCCGGTCTAGGCGGTAGAGATGGTAGTAAGGCCAACTACCGAAGGCCAAAGCAAGCAACAACAACGGAAGCATTAAGTAGCGCATAGTATCTCCAGAAATTATTCAGAATATCGTTGATATTACCTGCCCACTCAGTTGTTGTCCATGCGCTATTGATTAAACATTGATCAAACCCCGAATTGGATCAACTTTCCGGCAGGGAATGCCGGAATGATCACCCAGGAGTTTGCTAGACAGCAATTTGAGTTAAGCAAGCCTTTGAATCATTAAGCGAACTCACAACAAACTCCGGCGAGATCCAAGATGATAGGCTACTCACTCGAGGGTAAAGTGGTAGAATGGCCCAATCGCTATTTAGTGGTGATTATCTATAGACTGCACACGAATTTGCAATCTTCGCAGGGAATTACTGAGCAAACCTCTTAGCCAATCTTTGCCATACACAACATAATTCTAAACCCTCCTCCAAAGCGAAGCTGATGTCGACCGAGACTGAACTTAAACTCTCCTTACCCGTTGAGGCACTATCACAGGTGGCTCAATTGTCGGTGGTGCGCCACCATACTCAGAGTCACGGCAGTCAAACGCACCTCACCAATACCTATTACGACACCCCCGATCAACGCCTAGCCGCCGTTGGTATCGCACTACGGGTACGGCGTATTGGTGAACGCTGGATCCAGACAGTGAAAACGGCGGGTACGACCTGTGCGGGGATGCACAGCCGCAACGAGTGGGAGTGGGAGATACCTGAACACGTACTGAGCCTCGATCTTTGCGATGCCGAGCCAGAGATTGCCGAGGCATTCGCTGACCCGACACTGCGAACCACCTTGCAACCGCTGTTTACCACCGATTTCTGGCGCACCGCTTGGCTACTCACCTTTCCTGACGGTAGCAGTATCGAGTTGGTCGCCGACCATGGCAAGGTCTCCGCCGCTGAACGCGATACCCTTATTTGTGAGCTGGAGCTGGAACTCAAGGATGGCTCTCTAGCGCGCCTCTACGAGGTCGCCCACGCCCTCGCGGAGGCACTGCCATTGCGCCTGGAAGACGCCAGCAAGGCAGCACGCGGCTACGCACTATTGGAACCTCCCGCCCCCCCCTATTCCACACAAAGCTAATCCGTTTGAGCTCCAACCGGAAAAAACAGCGGAAGAAGCCTTCCAGGCCATACTCCAACACTGCCTAGAGCATCTTCACGCCAACAGTGCAGTAGTTATTCACGGAGAGAATCCCGAGGGGATACACCAGATGCGGGTAGCAACGCGCCGCCTACGCTCCTGCCTAGAACTATTCCGTTCCCTGGTGCCACGCACGGCCAGCAGCGGTGTCGATGCCGAGATACGCTGGCTCACTGGCGAATTAGGACCAGCCCGAGATTGGGATGTATTCATCAATGAAACCCTGCTCGCCTTGGCTCGACACTTTCCCGACCACGTTGCCCTGAAGGCCCTGACCACTGCCGCCGAGCGTGTTCGTGCCCGGACTTACCAGACCGCTCAGGCCGCCGTGCGTTCCTCGCGCTATACCCGACTCCTACTCGGGATAGGCGCCTGGCATACCCGTCGTGATTGGCGCGATCTGATTGGGCCGGAACGATGCCAAAACCTCGAACACCCGGTGGAGTGGTTCGCCGCCAACCTCCTGACTCAGGGCCACACTCGTGTCCAAAAGTGGGGACAGAATTTCGCTCAGCTCACCCCGGAAGAACGCCACCACCTTCGCATCTTGTGCAAACGATTACGTTATGCGGGAGAATTCTTCATCGACCTATATCCCGATTCAGGAGGCCGCAGTTACCTCCGCGCGGTGGCCGGATTACAAGATGTCCTGGGGGCTTTGAACGACGCCACGGTGACGCGGAGATTGCTCACCGAACTGGAAATTCCCCCCGAGGATCCCGCCATTCATCTCGTGTTGGGTTGGAAGGCCGCCATGACTGAGCAACACCTAGCCCATTTCGATAGCGCCTGGAGCAACTTTTGCGATCAACCTCATTTCTGGAAATGATTTCTGAAAAAACAATGACGGTCCAACAAATCGTAACCATTCGCCCCCCTCCCAACGCAAAGGAGTTGGAGGGGGGGCGATCAATAAATGGGAGGGGGGTGAATAATTACAATAAATTTGCTAGGTGGTAATTTGGGTTACCATATTTTCTTGTCCGTTTGAATCATTGCATATGCGGAGTGGTTGTGAATCGATTCAAAGTTTTCGGACTCCACTACGTAGGCGCTGATACGCTGGTCAGCGTTGAGCTGGGTCGCAACGTCGCGCACCATATCTTCGACAAATTTTGGATTCTCGTAGGCACGTTCGGTAACGTATTTCTCATCGGGGCGCTTGAGCAGGCCATATAAACTGCAAGAGGCTTGATTTTCGACAAGATCAATGAGTTCTTCGATCCAGATGAATCCCTCGGTGCGTACCGTAACGGTAACGTGAGAACGCTGGTTATGGGCACCGTAACGAGAGATCTTCTTGGAGCAGGGACATAGACTGGTCACCGGTACGATTACTTTGATCCACAGAATGGGCGTCTTACCATGAATTTCGCCAATGAAAGTCACCTCGTAATCCATTAGGCTTCGAACGCCGGAGACGGGCGCAATCTTGGTAACAAAATAAGGGAAAGCCATCTCAATATGGCCAGCCTCCGCCTCCAAAGTACCAAGCATCTCACTCAGCATTTCCTGAAAGGAGGCTGGTGTAATCTCGCGTTCGTGATGATTAAGAATCTCCACGAAGCGTGACATGTGCGTACCCTTGAAATTATGAGGCAGGTTTACGTACATATTGAAGTTAGCGATAGTGTGCTGCTCACCACCAGCGCGTTCACTGATTCGAACCGGGTGGCGGATATCTTTAATGCCAACCTTATCAATAGCAATGTGCCGGGTATCGGGGCTGCTCTGGACATCAGCGATGGGAGAGGTGTCGTTCATAGTTCACATTTTCAATAGACGGCACAACGGTTGAGTGCCGCCGGGACAGATCCCGATAGTTAACGGTAGCAACTTGGATTAATTAGGAAATCTCCGCGATACGGCGCAATATGCCTGCGGCATCTAGACCCGTCTCAGCCAATAATTCAGCACGACTACCCTGCCCTGTAAAGTGATCAGATAGCCCCAGGTGAATTACGCGCGAAGTGAACCCCGCAGCCACCAAACATTCACTAACCGCACTCCCCGCACCCCCGGCCACGGCATTTTCCTCAATCGTGACCAATAGCTCATAGCTGTGCGCCAATTCGATGATGAGTTCTGTATCCAGAGGTTTGACAAAGCGCATGTTGACGACCGTAGCGTCGATCTGTTCGCCCGCGATCAAGGCCGGCGCAACCATACTGCCAAAGGCCAACAGCGCGACTCGGTGACCCATACGACGGATTTGAGCGCGCCCCACTGGTATGGTGGTCATCGTGTGTTGCACCAGTACTCCGGGGCCAGTACTACGGGGATAACGCACCACCGCAGGAGTACCCAACATATAACCGGTGTAAAGCATCTGACGGCATTCATCCTCATCGGCGGGCACCATAACTACCAGACCCGGAATACAACGCAGGAAGGACAGATCGAAGGTACCCGCGTGCGTAGGACCATCGGGGCCAACAATGCCGGCGCGATCAATGGCAAAGAGTACCGGTAGATTTTGAAGGGCAATGTCGTGGATGAGCTGGTCGTAGGCGCGTTGTAGAAACGTCGAATAGATCGCCACTACTGGCCGTAGGCCATCACCGGCGAGCCCGCAGCAAAGGTGAGAGCGTGCTGTTCGGCGATCCCCACGTCGAAGTAGCGGTCCGGGTAGCGTTCAGAGAAACGTACCAGGCCGGACCCTTCACGCATGGCCGGAGTAATACCAATCAAACGCTCATCCTGGCTGGCCATGTCACACAGCCAGTCGCTGAAAATTTGGGTGTAGGTCGGACCAGCATCTTTGGCTCGTAACAACTCGCCAGTGTCGGGATCGAAAGCTCCCACGCCGTGATAGGCGCAGGGATTGTCCTCAGCGGGGAGATAACCCTTACCTTTGGTCGTGACCACATGGAGCAGGCGCGGCCCTTTCAGCACCCGCAAGTTACGGAGGGTACGTATCAAGGTAGGAAGGTCGTGCCCATCAATCGGACCAATGTAGTTAAAACCAAGTTCCTCAAACAAGGTACCGGGGACCAACATGCCCTTGATGTGCTCCTCAGCACGACGTGCGAACTCCCAGACGGGCGTGCGGATGTGAGAAAGGACCCGCTTACTGCCCTCACGCATCGTCGAGTAGACCCGTCCCGAGAGGATACGGGCGAGGTAGTTGGAAAGCGCCCCGACATTGGGGGGGGATGGACATATTGTTGTCGTTGAGGACTACCAACAGGTCGGCCTCAAGGTCGCCAGCATGGTTCAGAGCCTCGAAGGCCATCCCCGCAGTCATGGCTCCATCGCCAATAACGGCCACTACTTTACGATGGGTATCGGCCCCGGCCACCGTCATTCCCAGGGCAGCGCTGAGTGAGGTGCTGGAATGACCCACACCAAAGGTATCGTAAGGGCTCTCATCACGCCGAGGAAAACCGGCAATCCCCCCTTTTGGCGCAAAGTGGCCATCGCGGCAGAACGCCCCGTAAGGATCTTATGGATATACGCCTGATGACCCACGTCCCACACCAAACGGTCTTCGGGGGTGTGGAAGACGTAGTGCAAGGCAATGGTCAGTTCTACCGTCCCCAGGCTCGCCGCGAGGTGGCCACCGGTGCGTCCTACGGACTGGATCAGAAACTGTCGCAGTTCCGCAGCCAAATCCGGGAGATCCGCCTCCGGCAAGAGGCGCAGCTGATCGGGGAAAAGTATCTGTTCAAGCAAGGAAGTTGGGCTGTCCTCGGCCATGGGTCCACGGGAGGTTGTCAAAAAACGATTCGTGAAGTAACCGTTTAGAACCCTCACCTTTCCCCAGTTAGTTAAAGACTGTCGAGGTGGCTAAGGTCTAAATGGCCAAGCTCAGAATGATGCGGTGCAACCTTCGACGATTGCAATGGGAGCCAGTGAGATCTTGTGGGGGTACCAGCGGTGCTCACACAAGCATCACGGCTTAGGTGGGTAATTACGCACAATAGCCTACCAATTGTGCGGTAACCGATCCTTGATAACGATGCGCTTACCGTCGGTCTCAATATATCCTCCCTGTTTAAGGTCTTTAAGAATCCGGCTGACCATCTCCCGTGAGGCTCCGACCATGCTGGCAATCTCCTGATGCGTGAGGCGATCGATCACCTGTTTTTGATCGACCTCCACGGCACGCTGCAACAGCACCCGAGCGACCCGTCCATAGACATCCAGAAGGGCAAGACTAGCGATATCCTCGTTGAGACCTCGGATACGCCTGACTAGGGCCTGGATGAGGTTCATCAAAATTTCAGGACGGGCGATAGCCCAGCCTAAGAAATCGTGACGAGCGATGACCCAAAAACGACAGGGTTCCAGGGTCATTACCGAGGCAGAGCGCGGTCCCTTGTCGAACAACGCCAGCTCACCAAAGTAATCTCCCTCCGTCATTGTTCCCAGGATAAATTCTCGTCCATCCTCATCATTGACATAGACCTTCACCCTACCGGTCTCGATGATATATAGGGAGTCGGTTTCATCCCCCTGGCTAAGCACTACTGTATGCCGGGGATAATGCTTCGGCACCGCATGGGCACGCAGGGTGGTAAGGTTGTCTTCGGTCAATCCAGCGAACAGAGAGATCTTTTGGAACATTGGTAGCCCTTAACATGCAATAGGACATACTAATACTGGGAACGAACGCATTTTTAAGTTTTCAATATTTTTAAGCTTTCATAATTCAACCAGGAATTGCGTCCTCAGTGTTTCTTAATGTGTAATTTATAACTAGCTAACCAAAACTGACTGCCACGACAACCCATTAAAATCGAAAATCGTTATTCCGTAGTTAACCCATTCCGTGCCACGATACAACACCAACTAATCCATCAGACACTCAAACCAACCCGTAACCTTAGCGGGTGAGACCACATAAACTCAATGCGAAACAACCAGTTATCAACAACCAGCGTAGAACCAAACCCTCCATTACGCTTATCGGATCACGCGCGAGGGCGCCACCATAGCGCAATGTTGCAAATTTTACAAGGCCTCAGACGCACCGATAGGTTAACTCTGTACCGATGCGTAAAAGAATTAACGGCATTTAGGCGTGGTGATCGATTATTAGCGAACGATTGCTGATGAGTAATTTTGGCTATTGCCGTATTCATGAAAATCTCGTAATGCTAATCAACCCAAGTTGCCACCTACTTGCCCCCCTCCCCAGCCCTCCCCGTAAACGGGGAGGGAGTAGGCCGCAGACCTCCCCCCGTTTACGGGGGGATTGAGGGGGGACGATTGGATGCGATCCCGAGTTTTGAATAGATGGCAACTTGGGTTAATCATGATCGGGATTGCTCGTAACAACCCATCACTACCCAGCGATCCGAGGTGCCCTCCCACCCACACAAAACTGGCATTGGAAAATCCCCAGACAAGATCGGTGAGTATGTTACTAACAGATGTATGCTTTCTGCTACACTGCGTTGGTAATGCGCAACGCAGCATCAACAAAGACACTATAATCGTGTCCGTGTAGCGTCGCTAAGACACACCATTGCCCAGTAGCGAACACCGCAAGCGTCTGGCATGACCTATATCACCTATCAAAAATTATGATACCGGGGCTCGACGGGCACCTCTGAGGAGGGGTAGAGTGTGTCGTAGATACAACAGATTGGCGGATTTGTAGCTTTTTAGAAAAAATTTGTCGTTTTTTTGGAAAAGGGTGTTGCGTTCGAGCACGGAGCGTTGTAACATCTCTCCCATGTCGAGTTTGAACCTAAGTTTCAACAAACTTTTAACACAACCACAACGTATTTAGGAGTTCATCATGAATAAGAAGATTCTCACCGCCGCCATCACTGCGGCCCTCGTTGCTCCAACCGCCGTTCTCGCCGAAGTGACCGTGTATGGTCAGATGCACATGTCGTTGGATTACACCAACAGTGGTAGAACTGCGGTCACCTATGTTCCCGGTACTAAGACTGCCGAGAGAAAGTCGAACCTCGATGTCTCTAGCAACTCTAGCCGTCTCGGTTTCAAGGGTTCTGAGGATCTGGGCAGTGGCCTGAAGGCTGTGTGGCAGGTTGAAAGCACGGTAGCCGTAGATGAGGCGACTGGCGCTGGCAATGCCCTCGGTGGTCGCAACACCTTCCTCGGTCTGGCTGGTGGTTTTGGTACCGTCTTGATGGGCAAACACGACACCCCATTCAAGATGCTGGGTCGGAGCCTTGATCCGTTTGGCGACACCATTGCCGATAATCGCCAGCTTTTGGGTAATACCTCGAAGTATGCTGGGCTCTCGGGCGTAGGTTTCGATCTGCGCGCTCCGAACGTCGTTGCCTACATTACCCCGAATTTCAGCGGTTTCGGTGCTGTTCTCGCCTACGTGTCAGGCGTTACGGCTAATACCCTCGGTGCTGACGAAAATACGCTCAGTGCTGTGAGTATGAATGCCACCTACACCAATGGCCCAATCTATGCTGGTTTAGCTTACGAGCGGCATGGTTTGAAGGAAGTCGGTACTCAGACCGCAACAGTACAGGCTAAGGATCCCACTGCTTGGCGTCTTGGCGGTAGCTACACCTTCGGTCCCGCCAAGGTTGGGGCAATGTATGAGCAGTTGAAGAACGTCAACCTTGCTGCCGCTACCGCCGCCGCCACCGACACCAAGCGTACCGGTGCTACTCTGTTCGGTACCTACTCCTTCGGCATGGAGACCGTTAAGCTGGCTTATACCATGGCAAACAAGTGGAAAGTTGGCGGTGTTGAGGCCCCCGGTAGTGATGCCAGCCTGCTGGCCCTCGGTATGGACCACAATTTCAGCAAGCGTACTACGGCCTATGCCCAGTACACCAAGCTGACCAACAAAGACGGGACAGGTGTTGCAAAGGTCGGCGCTGCTGGCTATAGCCTGGGTGGTGGTGGTGGTTACGGTGATGCCATTACTGGTGTTGCCGGTGACGACCCCAGCTCCATCTCTGTTGGCATGATCCACAAGTTCTAAGCCTAACCTCCGGGTAGGTGTTCCGACATTGTCTGGCTAGGTGTAATCGCCTAGCCGGACGGTGCTGGCGAGATTAGAAATAGAAGTAGGCGTGCTGGTTGATATGGCCTGCTAGCGGCTAGTCGTTAATCTGGAAGGTTTGAATATCGTTGTGGCACCCATAAGTAATTGATAAGCCATGGCTGAGTTGTTCGATCCCTTGGAGACTCTGATAAAAGAAACCGGAGTCTTGTGCTAGAGCTTTCCCAACCCTGATCGTATCTATGCGATCAATCCTTTAACGGGCACCCTCGGGTGCCCGTTTTTTTTTGCTCATGAAGTTGTTACCCGGAAATGGACGGCGTAGGCTATCACTCACTTATCGAACACAAGTGATTCGTAGCCGAGTGACTCGCTGTAACAATGTAAGTTGTCGTTGAAAATTAACGATGTGAACTGTTACCAACCTCTCAAACTAGGTCCTATCCATGAAAAGATCCCACATTACTCTCCATCCCGGCGACGTATGGCATTACCTACGCGAAACCGCAGAAATCCTGCGTACCCTTGGTCAAGAAACAGACCGGAGATTCCAAGAAACCGACCGAAAGTTTCAGGAAACTGACCGAATGTTTAAGGAAACCTCTGCGGAAACCAACCGAAAATTTCAAGAAACCGATGCGAAGATCAAGCAAGTAAACGTGCAAATAGGAAATCTTGGTAACCGCCTCGGTGAATTCGTCGAAGAGATGGTATTACCCAGTGCGTTACGTGTTTTACAGGAGCGTGGTATTGAGGTACACGCAATCTATCCACGGGCACGCGCTAAACGTAAAACTGGAGGAACAGAGATCGATCTGTTACTAATCAATACGACCGATGCGGTAGCCATAGAAGTGAAAAGTGCCCTGAGTATCGATCACGTAAATGAGCACTTGGAACGGATGGATCGATTCAAGATGTTGTTTCCTCATCACGCGCATCTGAATGTCCACGGGGCGGTCGCGGGCATGGTAGTCCCGGAGGAAGTCGCTGCCTATGCGGTAAAGTGCGGGTTATTTGTCCTGGTACCCGCAGCAGACACTATGCAACTGTTCAATACCCCGGAGTTTCAACCAAAGACGTGGTAAAAAATTCCATATCGACTGTGATTTATAAGAACATTTCCTCTGTGACCATAACTAAAAGATTGTTTTGGTTACGTGTGAATCTACCCGCCGAGGGTAGAGTATCGTGTCTCTGACAAAGAACGATGTAAACCGTTAGCAACTTCTCAGATTCAGGGGCCTGCCCATGAAAAAATCCCATGTCATCCTCCGTCCCAACGAGGTATTGAGTTACATACGCGAAACCGCAGAGATCCTACGCACCCTTGGTCAGGAAGTTGACCGAAGATTTCTTGAAAGCTCTGCGGAAATGGATCGCCGGTTTCAAGAAACCGACCGAAAGTTTCAAGAAACTGACCGAAAGTTTCAAGACACTGACCGAAAGTTTCAGGAAACCGACCGAAAGTTTCAAGACACTGATCGAAAGTTTCAAGAAACTGATGCGAAGATTAAACAAGTAAACGTGCAAATAGGAAATCTTGGCAATCGCCTTGGGGAATTCGTCGAAGAGATGGTACTACCCAGTGCGTTACGCGTTTTGCAAGGGCGTGGTATTGAGGTACACGCAATCTACCCACGGGCACGCGCCAAACGTAAAACTGGAGGAACGGAGATCGATCTACTACTAATCAATACGACCGATGCGGTAGCCATAGAAGTTAAAAGTGCCCTTGGTATCGATCACGTAAATGAGCACTTGGAACGGATGGATCGATTCAAGGTGTTGTTTCCTCATCACGCGCATCTGAATGTCCACGGGGCGGTCGCGGGCATGGTAGTCCCGGAGGAAGTCGCTGCCTATGCGGTAAAGTGCGGGTTATTTGTCCTGGTACCCGCAGCAGACACTATGCAACTGTTCAATACCCCGGAGTTTCAACCAAAGACGTGGTAAAAAATTCCATATCGACTGTGATTTATAAGAACATTTCCTCTGTGACCATAACTAAAAGATTGTTTTGGTTACGTGTGAATCTACCCGCCGAGGGTAGAGTATCGTGTCTCTGACAAAGAACGATGTAAACCGTTAGCAACTTCTCAGATTCAGGGGCCTGCCCATGAAAAAATCCCATGTCATCCTCCGTCCCAACGAGGTATTGAGTTACATACGCGAAACCGCAGAGATCCTACGCACCCTTGGTCAGGAAGTTGACCGAAGATTTCTTGAAAGCTCTGCGGAAATGGATCGTCGGTTTGGAGCGGGTGGTGTGGCGGGATGTCCGATGTCTGAACTTTAACTAGATACTCTTCTTGGCAAGCAAGGATGTTGGGATATCACAAGTAAAAGGCCGCCAGGACAAATCATGGCGGCTTTTACGGAGTTGCGAACTAATTTTGTTAGGCACCATTGCGTCGAGCGTCTCGTAATACCAACAACCTCACGGACCCGGTGCGAGCGGTCCAGGGTCAGCGATGTAGGCTAGGAATAAGAGGGTTCGTGGTTCGTCTAAAGTGTGCAGGAGCAAGTAATAGGGCCGATCGACGGTCATAACCGTCGCCCTTAATACGAGAGAACGCCCCACCATTACCGCAGTAGCGGCTGCGACCTCGGTACCATACTCGTCAACGATTAAAGAAGCGGCGTGCAAAACACGGTCAAGCATAACCTTGGTCGTCGTCATTGCCGAAAAATCGGCACTCGAGGTAAATACAAGCCCCGCCCCCAGCACCTCCAACGCCGAACGCAACTCGGCATCAAAGGTCAGCGACAGACGGGGTAGGCTGAGTGTCACCGGCCGTAATAAATTCGGCGGGGACACGCTCAGATGATTGAAAGTGCGTTCGAGGAAGGCAGACGGCATCTCACTATTTCGGGTCGGCAACACTACAGTCAGCCCGAAACGCTCGCCGTCATACGGCAACGTTACGGCCTGATAGTCAGGCATTTCTTGATAGGCCAACGACGCATTGCGCCGAATCATTAACGGAACCATCCGCTGGCTTCCGTCCGAAAGGGTGAAGGGCTGTTCCTTGGTGTCGGCTGGAGCAAAGGGGACCTGCCACGCCCCCTTAAAATGCACCGCGTTGACCAATACCAACGGCGTGGTCGCTGGTAATTCCTCAACGATCTTGCTGATCTTGCCCGAGGTCGCCGTTGCCACCCAATCGTTGATCCGCTTCACTGCCTCCGGCTGTTCAAAGTGCAAAGTCTCAAAGGTAGCGCCGAATGCCTCCCGCTGCTGGGACAAAAACGATTCGGCGAACACCATCCCCTGGCCAGCCCACAGACTGTTGGCAATGGTGGGCACAGAACCTGTCGCACCAGGCGTAGTCAACGTGTCCCGAAGCATTTGGTGGCCGTCGGCAAGCTGCCCGGATGCCATTTCACCCAACCCTAACAGATCCGTCAACGTGCTACGAGTGGCGCCCGCCGCACCTTGTGAGGTCATCGCCAAGGCTGTGGCTAGGCCATAGGGCGAGACCACCACCGAGTGACCAGGCTGGCGGGTGCTGAGTTCCACCAGAAGTCGAACCCCAAACGTCGCCAAACCATCACTGATGGCAGTTACCGAGGCTGGCATCGCGGGTAATTCCTTGGCAGACGCAGCACTCGGCAGCACCCCATTGGCAATTCCAAGGAGTATGGACAAACCTATCATTGAATGAATCCATCGAGTCTTCATATTTCGATTCCCTGGAGAAGTTGAATAATTACGAGAGAGAGGAAAATCGTCAGACGCTGTATAGCGGCCTGGTAAATTTCAATCACCCGCCCCCTCCCCTCTCAATGAGAAGGAGCAGGAAGAGGGCGCTCAAGAATAAAATACTATCAGTGGTCAGTTGACTGAATCAGTAATACCCCCTTCCTCTGGGAGAGGGAGTAAATGGTTACGAAATTTCCAACATTAGATTCAGCGCCTGCCGTGCTTGAACCGCCACCTCTGCCGCTACTTGGATACGGTTGACGATATGTCCGGCGACCAGATTTTCCAAAGTCCAGACCAGGTGCTGAGGGTCGATACGAAACATCGTAGAACACATGCAAATATGCGGTGACATAAAATGGATAGGCTTGTTCTGCGCAAGCCCCTGGTCGCGAAGGCGATTTACCAAATTGAGTTCAGTACCCACTAACCAGCGCGTACCAGGGGCGGAATCGGTAACTGTACGAATAATATACTCCGTCGAACCCACCGCATCAGACTTTTGGCAGACCTCAAAGGAACACTCTGGATGAGAAATAACTTTAGCCTCTGGGAAATGGACTAGAAAGGCATCAATGTGCTCCGGGAGAAACATCTGATGAACAGCGCAGAAACCTTTCCATAGAATGATCCGCGCCTGCTTAATCTCTGCCTCGGTTAATCCACCCATGGGAAGTTTTGGGTCCCACACCACCATTTCTTCCAAGGGGATGCCCATCGTATAACCGGTGTTACGCCCCAAGTGCTGATCCGGAAAGAACAGCACTTTCTGCCGTTGGGTAAATGCCCATTCCAACACTAGACGGGCATTACTGGAAGTGCAAACGATACCCCCGTGACGCCCGCAAAACGCTTTCAGATCCGCAGCAGAATTGATATAGGTCACCGGTGTAATTGTAGTCTCCGGGTCCAGAACCGTGCTCAACTCCTGCCAGGAGCGTTCGACCTTGGAGAGATCAGCCATATCCGCCATCGCACAACCCGCACTAAGGTCTGGCAGAATGGATACCTGTTCTGGGCGCGAGAGGATATCCGCCACCTCGGCCATGAAATGCACTCCACAAAAGATGATGTAACGAGCCTGCGATGCCGCTGCCTGTCGGGAAAGCTTGAGGGAGTCGCCCGAGAAATCTGCGTGGCGAAAAATCTCTTCACGTTGGTAGTGATGCCCAAGAATGACGAGATCCTTACCCAACATATGTTTGGCAGCACGGATGCGCTCTTCGCAGGCAGCATCGTCGAGATTGCGGTAGTGATCGAAAGAAATGGCGGCAGTCATGGCTTTCTTACGCATAAATGGTTAATTGGCATCGGGGGAAATGAATACACTCCCCTGTTCTATAGTTTTCTCAACGGATCGGGTAAAAGATTACATCATCAATCGGTGTGCATAATCCCACTCTCAGTCACAAATTGTGATGACTCATAAATCTGGATTCGATAACATTCTTTCACAAAACGCTAATAAAGCAACCGGACAACAATCCTGACACAGAGAGCAACACCACACTTACGTATGTGTATTCACAAATCCTCAGCGTGGAACCCCCTCAATCCCAAAGGGTCGAGGGGTCCTTGACATAACAGAAACGGTTTAAATGGCCCCACTATATAACTAGTTCAGACGGATGCTCTAGAAAATTAGAAACAAGTTCCTCTTCTTGGAGAAGACACATGAACTGTACCCCAAATATGTTTCCCGTACTCCAACAAATACGAGCAAGTATTTCAGTATTGGATATTCCGATCCTGAATCCAAGCGTTATCGTGTGAGTGATATTAGGTGCATCGAACGGTAATTGATCACTTACTAATCGCATACCTCCAACACTTATATCTGTAGCAATCCCATAAAACTCATCATTCTCAATGATGATTCTGACACCAATATTACATTTATAACGAGGGTAGGCACGCTTATCTTTATGCCCCCATATTTCTTCATAGATTTCTCTTTGCATTATGTGCCTCCAAAATTAAATAATTATGGGGATTGGTACAAAATTCAGCAAACAGATAAACATTTATATCTGACTCACGATTTTCTCCATTTTCTGCAAAATCCGCCTAATTGTAATTCAAGTTGCTACCTAGCGTTTGGCCGAAAACCTCGGTTTTATACATCGTTCCCACGCTCCGCGTGGGAATGCATCCCGCGACGCTCCTGCGTCGC
>CAUYTY010000225.1 GCA_963575655.1 Gammaproteobacteria bacterium
ATCCGTCCAATATGCTATTTAGCTGGAGTCCCCTAACCAACGCGCAGGTTAGTAGAAATGTGTTTTACTCTTTGATCACTCAAGATTTACTCCCAAAACTATGCTTCTCCCTTCTGTTTCATATACTTCCATTCGCTCTTGAAAGGCTGTTCTCTTCTCTTCATTTGCTTTTGGGTGTGATAGTGTTTTTTTCTTATAGCTGATTCTCATGCGTTTTAATGCTTGACCAATGCCGCTCCTACTCACCCCTAAACGTTTAGCTCGCTCGAATTGATAGGCGTCAGGGTGCATTGCAACATCACGCGCCAGCGATTCCCTATTAATTTTCGTGGCGGGTTTGTCACGAGTTAGTTTTGGTTCCAGGCGTGAACGCCACCGCGTCAAAGTGGCAATCCCAATCCCAATCCCAATCCCAATTCCAAAGCGGCTTGCGATTTCTGCGTAGGTGAGCTGTTCTTGTTCTTGTATGGCGAGCACTTTGCGACGGAAATCAATTGAATATGTCATGGGTTTAATCACTTTATAATGGCTTTGCTATACTTCAAAATTATGGCAGAAAGTCACCCGATACCCATGTTTGAAGAATGGCTACCGCAATATCCAGGTCTGAAACACCACCTTCTGCCCATCATGCAAAAGTAGTTAAGGAATATCTGGAGACGACAAATGGAAAGGTTAAAATATTCTTTCTTCCCACCTATTCTCCACACCTTAATCCTGTCGAGCTAGTATGGAGCAATATTAAGACACAAGGAATTGCGCGTCACCTTATTCGTAATGTGGAGGAGTTAAAAAATAAAGCTACTCAACTTTTAGAGGATTTAAAAAAATCGCCAGAGAAAGTCAGAGAACTTTTTAAAGAAGAATCCGTCCAATATGCTATTTAGCTGGAGTCCCCTAACCAACGCGCAGGTTAGTAGACACGCCAACGGCGGGTCAGCATACCAATCCAGGGCATTGCCTTGAGCTGGTATACCGACCCGCCGTTAGTAATCCAAGCTCGCGTAGGATGCGATGAGGAACGAACCGCATCATTCGCCTTGCGCCCCATCATCGATAATTACCTCAGGATCACACGCCCAATTCAAGCAATACACACCGTCGAACATTAGTAGAAGTTGAGCAACGCGAATGATACGGTTTGTTCCTCACTGCATCCTACGCAGCTTGACGAAATGATGACCAAGGCCGCGCAATTTTACGCTGGTGGTCGATTTGAGATTACGATCTATTTTACTGTACGCGCCAGCCTAAGCAAATTAGTACTAATCCGTAAATCCGCCTGACGCGCTGCAATCAAATTAATATTAAAGTAGTAACGCCCCCCTGATAGAACCAACTCGATCATGCCACCAGCGGAGGTCAAATCAGGGACGTCACCAATACTCAACGCCTTAACACGATTCGCCACACTTAACCAAGACATCAGCGCATCAGGCAATTCAGCGGGTAGATAAAGTAGATTACAATCTCTAACCTCATCCGGTTGCTTGACTAACCGTGCCTGTACCGAATGACCGTGAATAGGCTGGTGCGTCACTTCGACTAATTGTGACGCCATATCAGCATCACCAGGGGCAAGGCATACCTGGAGCGGCGCTCCATTCCGTAAAACTGATTCCGGCCATTCTGTAAAGCGTGCAAAATTCACCAAGAATCCGAGTCTAACCACAGCATCCGACGCCCATAAGTTCCCCATACCCAATAAGGCCAGAAGCATCAGAAAGATGCATTTCGTGGGCATAGGGAAAATTCCTAGAAATTAAATCGTAGCTGACCAATTAGGCTTCTCGGTTGGCAGGTGGGAATAATATTAATATTCGAACGCACATCAACCAGACCAGCATAGGCATCACAGGCACCATTATTCAGATTCTGACCGACGATGGATAATTCCACAGTCTTTGTCGGTTGCCATGCCCAGCGCAGGTCTAATGAGCTGAAACCATTACGCATCATCTGCGGCATGGAGTCGGTCCCAGGACGACCACCGATGTGGCGCAACCACATATCCATATTGATATTCTTTTTCAACAGCCATGAGACTCTCAACGAGGAAATAGACTCTGGTATTGAACCAGATGGTTCACCGGTATTAGTCGCATGAGTCACTTGATTCCAGGTTTGTGCTAATTGCGTGTGCCATGATGGAGTGATCCGCCAATCAGCGGCAAGTTCAATGCCATTCAGTGTCATTTTCGAACCGTTCATGATGGGTATCTGTACAATAATTAGAGAGGGAAAATTGGATAGGTCTATGGTTTTTTCTCCTAACGTACGTAACAGATTGTCATAGTGGTGACTAAATACCACCAGGTCGCTCGCAAACTTTGGTGTCCATTGCGAACGCAAACCGACTTCACCCGCTTTGAGACGTTCGCTCCCGGGATTTTCGATACCATTAAGAATGACTAGTGTATTTACATTGGGTCCTGGATTATTGAGTTTATAATCGAGATTAAAATTAAATCCACTATCGGTGCGCGATGGTGCTCGGGCCGCTTGGGATAGCGCCCCCCAAAGAGTATGATTGGGTTGTATGTTCCAAGAGAGGCGTGCCGTCGGCTGGCTATCCCAACCCGATATATCGTTATGATCCAGGCGCAGCCCCAGAGTTAGGCGTACGGTATCTGCCAGCGTAATTTCATTCTGCGTAAAGATACCTAAATAAGATAAACGGCGTGAAGGAGTATTTAGACTCAACACTGGACTCGCACTAAACGTATCATTAGTTAATCGATAGTTAAACCCCCAAACCAGCTCCTGATGCTTGCTTAACTGAAACCGATGTTGAAGATCAAAATCGAAAGTGTTACGATCACCGTTCATAAGGAAAGGAATACATAAATTGGTATTGGCATAAGCCCCCTGAATTTGCAAATTACTACCATCTATCCCTGTTTTTTCGTAACGGATACGAAGAGTGGCACCGCGATGCTTCTCAGTCTGCTGGAGTTTAGCTACTCCGGCCATTGTGAATGCATAACTGACATCGTCGCCTTGATTACTAAAAACATCGCCAGATAAGTCCCAGCGTGCACCACTGGATGGATAGTGATCGACACGAAAACCAGCAGCCTCGTTAGCATAGGCGTCGTGACCATCACCGCCGTCGATCGCATCCTGGCTGTTGGCATGCTGCACCGCGCCATAGATTCGATAAAACAAATCACCAGCTGCATTTCGTCCTCCCCAGCGCATACGTCCAAAACTCCCTTCGACCCTACCCCCACCGATTACTGCCTGCCCTCCTTGGGTGGACGCCGCCGACTTAGTAATGATACTAATGACGCCATTCATGCCATTAGTTCCCCAAATGGCAGCCGCCGGTCCGCGAATAACCTCGATACGCTCAATATCCTCCAATGGAAACTGGAAATCTTGCCAAATCATCCCAGCGAAAGCAGGATTAAAAGCATTTCGACCATCCACCAACACCAAAAACTTAGTAGCAAAATATTCTGCAAAACCACGCGTAGAAACTTCCCAGCGATCCCCCGAGAGACGGGTAGCATCAATCCCTGGGGACAATCGCAACACCTCCGGTAACGAACGAGCACCGGATAACTGAATATCCTCAGCGCTAATCACCTGAACTGCCGCCGGGACATTGGCCAAACGCTGTGGTTTCTTTGATACGGAAGTCACCTCAACCCGCATTAAGTCTTCCAGCGAAACTTCATTGGGATCGATCGACTGTCCCAAAGAAATAGCGCTTGCGGTATCATCCGCACACGCGGTACCAGAGACAATCGCCATCGCTAGATACCAAAAGGTAAAGATACGCTTCACGACACGAGCCCTTGAGAAGATCGCTTGAGTAGTGTTACCGCATCTTCAAAAGACACCGCCGGACTGAGCAGATGACCTTGAATAATATCGCAACCAATGTCTAACAATGCTTGATGTTGGACCATGGTTTCTACTCCTTCGGCGACCACGCGCATCTCCAGAACTTTTGCCAGTTCGATAATGCTATTCACAATGGCCGTACTCTCTTTAGAGTCCAACATATCGCGAACGAAGATGCGATCGATATTAATCTTATCGAAAGGCAATTCCTTTAGATATTTCAACGACGAGCAACCTGCCCCAAAATCATCGAGGGTAACTTTCACACGATACTCACGTAGCTTTCTGACCAGCCCCAGGGTATAGGGGCCGTCGGTCATTAGACTACTTTCGGTAATTTCAATCTCCAGGCGCTCCGGGGGAAGGCCAGTGTCGCGAAGAATTTCAAGAATACTTTCGTACAAAGTCTCATTGATTAATCGAGCCGGTATCAGATTGACCAACATCTGAACTGGTGGTAACCCCAACGCCTGCCAGCGCATTGCATCTGTACAAGCCGTGCGCAGTACCCAAATACTAATCGGCAAGATCAGACCAAGGTCATTCGCCAGTGGAATAAACTCCATTGGTAAGATCGTTCCCCGTTCCGGGTGCTGCCAGCGGATCAATGCCTCGACGGATTGGATCGTGTTTGTCTGGACATCGAGCTGGGGTTGATAGAGTAGGTAGAACTCGTTGCGTTCCAACGCCATACGGAGTGCATAATCCATCGATAGACGTGCTACGGCCTGTTCGGTCAGTGAAGCGCTGTAATACTGGCAATTATCACGTCCCTGTGATTTGGCCGCATACATCGCAGTGTCCGCGTACTTGAGGAGTGAACAAGAATCTTGGGCGTCATCGGGAAAGATACCAATCCCAATACTGGCAGTGACTACCAGTTCTTGTCCATCAATCACAAAGGGATGACCAATCATCTCACGGATACGATGCGCCACCACAAAGGCATCTTCAGCTTGTTGAATACTCGGTAGCACAATCGTGAATTCGTCACCACCCAGCCGAGCAAGATTCAGGCTGCCATTCTCATTTTCTACTATGACAGGGGCATTCTCGAAAGACTCGTTTACACTTTGACGCCCCAGGACATCAAATGGTCGCAAACCAGCACGTAGACATTCACTCACACGTTGTAAGACCTGATCACCTGCACTATGCCCCAATGAATCGTTGATACCTTTAAAACCATCCAGATCAAGAAACAGAACCGCAAGCCGCTCGTTTTCACGGCGAGCGTGCGCCAGTTCACGTTCGAGTTGTTCATGAAAGAACTGACGATTGGGGAGACCCGTGAGAGCATCGAAATAAGCCAAACGATGAATCTTCTGCTCTGCCTCATGCCGTTCACTAACATCACGAATGAGAAATAATGCCTCATTCGCCCTCATCGCGACAATGCGACCTTCATAATAATGAGCACGATGATTCTGATCAGCGCAATCGTAAACTATACTCTCCAACTGGCCGGTAGCAATGGCATGTTCGATAGACTCCATGCAATATGCGGCAGTATTCGGCGCGAAGATCCTGGTCAGATTCGGATGATCGCCCAGTTCTATTCCCGCCACCCCGGTACCATGCCATTCGAGGATATCACCAGCGCTATTAACATGTATAAGTAGATCAGGCAGGGCGGTCAATAAAGCGCGATGCTTTGCCTCAGCAGAATTGAGTAATTGCAGAGTTCGAAAGGCACGCAGAATATAACGTGCCCGATGCCCGAACAGCGTCCAGTTGATTGGCTTGACGATGAAATCAGTAGCCCCCAATTCATAGGCTTGCTCAATGGAGGCAACGTCATCATGACCGGTCACCATAACTACGGGAATCTCCATCCCGGCACTGCGTCGAATGGTTTTGCAAACATCAAATCCGGAGATCCCCGGCATCTCGACGTCGAGTAAAATCATATCGACCTCAGGGCTAAAAACATCCAATGCCGATTCACCATCCTCGACCACGGTCACCGCGAAATCATGTCTTTCCAAGGCTGCTTGCATCAGGAGTCGCACCGTTGGATCGTCATCAGCAATCAGTACATGGGGTGGCTTCATATTTATGTTCGTAGTCGTATACATGGTTATAATGCCTTCAATAAAGTCAAAAGGGCGGATCGCACTCGTGCATACTCGACCAGCGCAGCCTGAATCGAGGAATGGCAGGCAGTAATATCCTCAGCCTTACCGTGACGCTCAATCTCACGGAAATGCTCCGCGAGCAACTCCGCACCAACATTCATCGAGCTAGATTTGAGAGTATGGGCAATCTTGGCCAATACTCCCGCCTCCGCAGTAGTCAGTGCTTGTTCGAGGCGTTTTATATGCTCACTGGAATCCCTTAGGTAGGTTTCGATTAAACGTCTTACCAACGTACCTCCGTCATTTGGCGTGATCTTGCGCACCTGCTCTAGGATCGCCTGGTTGATCGGGGCTGAGGCCAGGACAGAATTTGGTAGCATAGCCATTGGTAAATCAGGAGGAGTGGCCTCAACATTTCCGCTATGCTGCGACGCCACCGGTAACCAGTGCGCTAAAACGGCAGACAGTTGTTTTCCTGAATAGGGTTTAGACAAATAATCATCCATACCCGCTGCTAGACACCTATCCCGATCACCTGGCACGGCATTGGCTGTGATTGCCACAATGGGGATATGTCGTACGCCATTCGCTAACGCATTGGCACGAATGATTGCTGTGGCCTCGAAACCATCCATTTCTGGCATCTGACAATCCATTAAAATCAGATCAAAAATCTGCTCCTGGAGTTTCTCCAAGACCTCCCGACCATTGGCCGCAATATGTGCCTCAACCCCCATACCTTCCAACCATGCCTGGGCCACAATCCAGTTCACTCTATTATCTTCAGCTACCAGGACGCGACCTATAAAAGCTAGCTTAGTAGCAACCGGTTCAATGATAACTTCAGAGACTTTTCCATTCATTCGCCTCGAAATAATCCGATAAATCGCATCGTATAATTCAGATTGACGTATTGGTTTGATTAAGCAGTGTTCGATTTGCAATGTCTGACGAAGCGAAGCTACTGATTGTGAGGAAGAGCACAACATCAATAAACTCATACCATCTAATTGCGGTTGATTGCGTATCGCCCGTGCCAACTCGACACCGTCCATGTCAGGCATACACGTGTCGATCAACGCCAATGCAATCGGCGGATGATTCGGCAGGCGTTCATTTAACAGGCATAAGGCATCCTCACCGCTCTCCACTACGTGGGGAATCATTCCCCAATTCATCAATTGGTAACCCAATATGGTACGGTGGGTCAAATTATCGTCCACCACTAATGCCTCGACCCCTTCGGTAACTATCCGGGTATCCTCCTTATTAATCGGCGGGATTTTGCTAATGGGCAACGCCATCGCTATCCGAAAGGTTGAGCCCCGTCCTAATTCACTTTTCATACAGATTTCTCCATCCATGAGCTGAATCAACCTGCGACAGATGGCTAACCCCAGCCCTGTACCCCCGAATTTCCTGGTGGTGGATCCATCAACCTGCGCAAAGTATTCAAAGATCTTCCCGTGGGCATCGGGGGGAATACCGATACCAGTATCACTAACAGCCAGGGTGAAGGATATTTCCCCGTTCTCTTCAGAACCTCTTTCTAGTTGAAGAAAAATCTCACCACGTTCCGTAAACTTCACCGCATTCCCCAGGAGATTGACAATAATTTGTCGCAACCGTAACGAATCACCACACACCCTAAGGGCATCAGGCACATCGACAATCAATTCCAGCCCCTTGGATTGCACTTCTTCAGAGAATAATCCGGCAGTTTCCTCGACGAGCGTAACCAGATCAAAGTCTAGTGTTTCCAGTTCAATACAACCTGATTCTATCTTAGAAAAATTAAGAATATCATTAATGACGCTCAGTAGATGGTGACCCGATTGCATCACGATATTGGTAAAATGTTGTTGCCTAGCGTCAAGGGGTGTGGTTTGCAGTAGCTCTACCATTCCCAGAATGCCATTCATCGGTGTACGAATTTCATGACTCATGGTCGCGAGAAACTCACTCTTGGCACGATTGGCAGATTCGGCATAATCCTTAGCAAGACATAATTCTGCGGTACGTTCCGTAACCTGCTGCTCCAGAGTAGCTAAGGCATCCGCCAAACGATGATCGCGTTCATTGAGTTGTTCCAGCATGGCATTAAAACCATTGGCGAGCACATCGAGCTCGTCAATACCCGTTTGCATGGCACATCCGGAAAGATCGCCCGCTGATACCCGTTCCATGGTCTCAGTTAATATTGCCAGTGGTTGTGTCACACGCCCTACTAAACGACGCTGCAAATGCAAGAAAAGTAGAAACGCAATGGGGACGGAGAACGCTACTAGTAATATATATACCGCCAGTTGGGCGTAGAAACTATAAAGGGAAACTCCCAACACAATCCAACCCAGCGTTTGCCCTTCGAAACGAACCGTCCGCTGGAAAACAATTTTGGATATGTCGAAGGCATAGCCATCCTCCCCAGCCTGCTTATTCCCCAAAGAGGTACTGTTTTTCCAACGCAGGTAGTGTGCAAACGACTTCCCATCACGATTGAACAGCTCCGCAAAATGCACATTGGGTAAGACATGCAAATTCGTCAGGATATTCGTTGCACTTTTCTCATCGTTGAACAATAATGGTGCGGCGAGGTCTTCGTGCAGAATAGCCAATTGACTGTAGCTGTTGTCGAGATAGCTCTGGAACATTAACCACGAACTAGCGCAAGTCACCAGTATCGCGAGAATACCCAGGACGGCACTCATGACCGTAAAATTGATACGGCGCAAATGGACAAGTAGGGGGCTGTGACTATAGATATGAGATTCCATTGGAGTCTTTACTCTCTTCCGCCGAACAGAAAATCAGGTTATCGGGAAACATCTACAACCTCTAAAACATGATCTTTACGAAATGTCTTGTTCATAAAGCATCAGCAAGCAACTTCCCAGTATTCTGTAGGACAACCAGGACTTCTCGAAGCATAACCGTTTACCCCCCTAACGAGAGGAGGTAAACAGTTATCTCAAAACAAATAGGATCCACACCGACTAATCACCCGACACAAAAAAATGTCCCACCTGCGACGGATCGCCGCATTGACGGATGTAACTGAATATTTATGCGGAAGAGGATACGAATAATTCTAACCAATGAACGGGCAATAAAACTTCGTAGATACTACGGAGAATACAGAGCAGGAGTTTAGCTTAACCACTTCTAATCTCAGCAATTTCTCGCTTTGATTGATTCTTTGTCATTTGTTCCAACCGACCGATTAAACTTCTAATCTTATCTATTTTCCGTCTTGATTCACCTCAGACAGATTAGAAACAAATAGGTGGTTACCTATCTTCGGAAAAAGATAAAGCGAGGAGAAGAGGCTATTCAATAGACGTTATCTGAAACCTTCTTTCAATGGACGGCATCTACCACCTCATCTTTTTCCGAAGAAGAACGTCTTTATTTGCTTTGCAGTAAGGAGGCGTTTGTATCACGGGACATATAGAGGATCAGACTCGTGCCGCTCGCACCGTTTGCGACCTGGTTTGCAGTGGCATAGGGCAACGTCTCAGCCAAATGCTGTATGAACAAGGGCAAAGACTTTGCTAGCCCACCTGTGCCGTCGTCGGCCAGCTCCACACGGCAAGAGTTGGAGCGGCACTCCAGATTCTGAAGGGCTAACTGACCAATATCATCTCCACTCAATGCCGCCCGTACCGCAGTAGCCTCCGCATTAGCCCACTGTGGGTCGGTGGATTCCTGCCGAAAGGTTGCTTCAAACGACTCCATCCGTTCGTGTTGGGCACGCTCTTCTTCGGCACGGGCAGGATCGGTACGAAGCTCCTTGACAGTAGGATCCTCGCGCCCCTGGGGTATATCGGGGATCATCTGTCGCTGTGCACGGAGCTGCTGCTGCATGGTAACTACCTTCCTCCGGAGAAGAGTCACTTCCTGCCGCAGTGCAGCTATATCCTGTTGGTAGGTCTCTACCAACTGTGTGCTAGTGTCGGCCCTGGGAATCGTTGCAGCAGCCTCTAGTTCCACCATTGTCCGTAAGCCAGGAGCCTCAGTTACCGAAGTCGAGAGTTGGACGGGTGCGGACAACGTCTTGGACGCTGATTGATCACCGAACCAGTGGGTAACAAAGGACAGTCCTCCAATAAGGACAACTATGAGACTCACGGCCACACCAATAGACGGTTTCATGATTCTCTTCCTTCCTGTACTGCGGTGACCGTTGACACGGGCACTGCAACACTCCCACCGTGTATACGATGATACCTGGCTTACAGCTCGCTTAAATCAACGCCTTCAATTAACCCTGTCATATTCCCAGGAATGGTGCACACCACGCTATAGTCGCTCCAGGAGTTGCTCTTGCCCACGCCAACGAGATTGAGAGCGAACTCGTAAGTACCACTCCCACTCCAAGTTTTGCTAGCCGACGCGAGCAAATTTCCCGTGCTGCTATAGCTGAAAGCCGTACATTTAGTGGTATTGCTGGCAGTATGCTTGATATTCACATAGACATAAGCGCCATTCCCGCTACTCGTATTTCGCGTCAATGGACAAATGACAGAAGTCGTCGATGTTTTTAAACTCCCGGTTCCGTACGAGTAGTAGTCCATCAGGTTTGAATCACTCGCGTTGTAATTCTTGCAGATTGTCCCAGAGTGATTGGTGGCCACGCCCACCGACACTGCGGGCACTACTGCCAACACACCAAGGAGAATGGTAGGCAGCACAAAGCTACGTGTGTTAATTAATTTCTGACGCATGATAATAATCCCCTTCATTGGTTAACGACCAACCCGACAAGCTCAGCGGCACGGCGCGCAAAACCCCGACCCATTAAAAACTTCCCTAAAACACGCGTCCGGTTGAGCAACGTGCCAAGTGGGTTCCGACTTCGGAAACAACATGTTACACAATTAGATGGGCATTCGCCGGCCCAGGAGATAATTCCTAATTCACGGCTGAAATCAGTTCTCTGGTTTGCAACATCAGATCTGAATTGAACGCCACTGGAAAACAAATACGTCATCACGTATCTGCCAAAGTAAAAACGCATCCCGCCCTCACACCCCAATCGAATCAATTGATGAATGGTACATCTCAATCCCGAGACTTGTTGAATCACACCAAACTATAAGGGTACAGAATGGGCGGGCGGTCACAAATACCTAGATGAGATGGAAATAAATACCTGGATCTAGGTAATGGGCGGGGGGGAGAAGGGGAAGTTATCAATCTCTGCGGGTATCGTGAAGAGGCAACTGACCTCGATCCACAGAGAAGTGAGGAGAGAAAATTGAATAACCCAAGCTGCCATCTAGCACTTGACCGAAATCCGCCGTGATTTTGCAACCAAGAGGATTGCTAGCCATTAGCCGAGGATTGGACAAAGCGATATCCGGATACTGTGAAAATAATTGACGACCCCGGAGAGGTCACTGGATTCTACGACCCCTCCGAATCCGAAAGGAAATTTTTGCTGAGATCCGAGGGTGTCGCCCCCCCCAGCCAATAGCTAGCAACCCTCCAGGTTGCGCAACATAGAATCCGGATTTTCGGCTAGACACTACCTAGTACTTGGCTAAAAGCCGTATTTATTTTACAACCTGGAAGGTTGCCAGCCATTAAACGTAGGTTGGGCAAAGTGTAATGATGCACCCTCTCCCAATAGTGAGGGGAGGGTGAATTATTATCAAATGAGAAACAGACTAACTTGCAACCTTGATCTCGATCGAGTCGCTGTCACCCTTATTGTCCTTCCATTTCATAGCCACGATATCACCGATATTTGCCCCTTGAACATTGAAAGCCAAGTAGGGATTCTTGGACATTGCACCACTCCATTGGGCAGTGAGGATAGTTTTACCGTTCAGGTCGCAGACTACTTCCTCGATGAAGTGGGCAGGGATCATCTCGCCGGTTTTGCTATCTTTGCGCTGCCCACTCTCCATAGGATGATTGATGAGCGATTTAACGGTAACAACATTGCCGTTGAGTTGCGCACGAAGTTTTATGGTATTGCTGGCCATGAGAAATCCTCAAAGAGACATGCGCGAGTGGCATACATTAGGTTTACCACCGTATCAAAGATATTATTTTTAAATAGCAGCGCTTGGATTCAACTACCGCAGCCGCCACTGATCACCTTCACTTCCTTGGTAGTAATGAAGCGCTTATCACCGGATTTGACCAGCGCGATAACCTCGGAGGTTTTGGCTATCTTGATGCGGGTGGAGATGTTGGGCAACACCTCAGGACCGAGGATAAACACAGCGGAAAGCGGATGTGGATTATCTTTGACAAGGATAGAGATGGTCTCAACATTGGGTAGACTGCTTTCCACGGTTACCGAAACCACCGCGCCATTCTCGGCGATATCGGGAGTTTTAAGAACAATATTGGGAGATGCTGTTCCTTCATCACCACCCAAGGCACCTTTCATATCCTTGGCATCAAACAATCCAGCGGGCCATTCGGCCAAGGCCTGGGTTGATTTTAACAAACCGCTACCAATGGCAATCTTTAACAGACTGGTAGCTAGGGTGCTTTTCAAAAAGATTCGACGATTACTGGTCATCGGGGTCATTCTGGAATATCTCCGGATAGTGGCCTATATTCTCCTAGGAGACCAAACGGTAAAATCTTTGGAAAAGTCCCGTGACTCTACCGATTTCCTAAATATAGGTGTTATGGTTATCACTGTGTATACAGATAATCAACGATAAGATTAATCTCCTGCTCGCTGAGAATCTGGTTACGACCAAAAGGTGGCATCACAGTAAGAGGGGTGAGTACGGTAGGATCGTAGATCTTGGCATACAGGTCCGCACGATGCGGAAAACGTTTTTGTAGATCACGAAAGAGTGGGGCGATGTTACCGGAGAAAACCCCGAGGATCATTTTATGGCAGGAAAAACAATTGCCCTTTAATGGGTCGAACATCAATTGCCCGGCTTGTTCCTGGGGCTGCAGATCCGCTGCCAAGGCACCAACCAATACTAATCCAGCAACCACACCTATCGTCCAAGCACGCATATTCATTCTCATTTTCACGCGCCCAATGGGTAGTTGAAATATTGAGGGGTAAAATGCTATCTCTGAATCCTAGACGTTCAGTAAATGAAGACTCTTTGAAATCTTGGGGGACCGGTTCAACCTGAACTCTACCCAAAATCATTGATTATTATTGAGAGGATTTAAAATACAATTAAATAACCGAAGTTGCTACCTAGCGCGCTTTTCTCCCCTCTCCCTCCGGGAGAAGGGCCAGGGGTGAGGGACGAATAAACAAATTCGCGCCCTCACCCCAACTCCTCTCCGGGGGGAGAGGGGCTTTTTCGTTTCTCACCGCATAGGTAGCAACTTGAGTTAAATGATTCAAGTTGCTATCTACGACTCAATACGGCTCAATTCAACTATCATTTTAACAGGGAATAGCGGAATGTTTTTACTTTTCCGATGCCTACCTCTATACCATGAAGTAAAGAGACTGTTCCCCCGAGGGCAAACTCTGACATGCACAATTGGGACAGTGGTCATCCACCAGACTATAGGCATGACGAACGGCTAATAGTGTACTTGTTTGCCGCACGAGTTGTTCCTGAAATATTGGAATACCCTCAAGTCGCTCCAGCAAACCGCTCCGTTGCATAGAGTGATGAAGATTAATTCTCACACCGCACAAAATAACCTTGATATTACGCCGTTTGAGCCGCTTAAGGAAATTTTCCAAGAGTTCGATACCTACCGCATCAGGATTGCGTACTCGTTTCATACGCAAGACAAGAACTCGAGTATGTTCGTCGATACGGCCCTCCATATAAGAGAAATGCGTCTCGAGTGCGGTCGTTGCCCCGAAGAATAATTCCCCTTCTAAACCGAAGATCAATATCCGATTGCAAATTGTATCTTCGGGAAGACGTTCATGGATACCTCCCTCCGCAGTAACCACGAACTCCGTGAATAACATTCGCCCTGCTCGCGGCACCGCGAGCACAAAGGACATGAAGACGCCTATCAGCACGCAAAATTCAATTGAAACAGCAATGGCAGCAATTGCTGTCACCAAAATAATAGTTGCGTCATAATGCGTCGTCCGATAATAACGAAGCAGTGCCTGACGATCCACCATATGATATGAAGACACAATCAGAATCCCAGCCAAGGCTGCCCTAGGTATATAGTGCGCATAGGGTGCAAAATATAATACGATCAACGCCACCGCGACGGCCGAAATTACCCCAGACCACTGACTTACTGCGCCCGCTTGCTGATTAATCGCCGACCGTGTCAACGATCCAGAGCCCGGGATACACTGGAAAAAACTACCGGCAAAATTAGCCACCCCTTCGCTAAGACACTGTTGGTTTAGATCGAGCTTTTGTCCAGACTTTGCGGCAATAGCCTTAGCCATCGAGATTGCCTCCAATAATCCGAGCACAGCAACCGCCAAGGCACCCGTTGCAAAATCTCGCATCAGCCCCGCATTCAACATCGGAACTTGGAAGGAGGGTAACTTTGCGGGAATATCTCCAATCACCTTTACCCCTCGTTGGTCTAATCCCAACCAAGCCACCAATACAGAGCTAGCAATGACCACCAGGAGCAATTCTGGCATAAGTCTCCAACCAATACGATTTTTGAACCAACGCAATAGAATCAACGAGAAAATTGTTGCCAATCCCAGCAATAATGTCTCCGGCTGAATACTTCCCCCCTCCATCATTGTTCGCCAGAATCGGTACAACACATGATCATGGGCGCTGCCGACCACTTTGAGTCCGAGCAAGTTCTTTAATTGATCCAAGACCAGTAGACCACTCGCCCCCACCGTGAATCCTAAGATAACCGAATGTGATATATAGCGCGTTAGATCGCCAAGGCGCAACATCGTGATCCCTAGCTGAATGAATCCCATCATGAATGAAAATAGGATGGTGGCCTGGATCTTGTCTTCTTGTACGGTGATCGATGCCACTGCACTGAATACCGCAATGGAAATGGCATTCGTAGGGCCGTTAATCAATTGCCGGGAGGAATCAAATACCGCCCCCACCGCAGTCATAACAATCGCTGTATACAGACCGTATTCTACCGGCAATCCCGCCACCATGGCATAGGCCATTGCCTGAGGAACAGCAACGGTGGCAACGGTCAATCCGGCGATCAGATCAGCTCTAAAATCGTGGAAATAATAACGTCTTAGGGAATCTAGCGCCGGAATAACGGTGAAGATCCACGCAGAAAAATTCTGATTAAAATGCGGTGACCGCATAGCTTCCTTTTTAGACCACACAACGTAACCACTCACACCCTCTTTCGTCGGGAGAGAGAGTGAACGGTCACGAATAGATAAACGGTTGCAACGGCAGAGGCGTTAACGATTCATCAAAGTTGCTACCGAATAAACTTACAACCATCACTCTTTTATTTTCTGTTGAAATGACGAATAGGTAGCAACTTGGGATATTTACGAATCTATCGCGGTAATCTTCTCCACGTCTGATGCCTCGCTCCCAAGTTCAGTAGCGGTTAAGGTACGTGGTTTACGTGTAGATCTCGTCGCTCCGGTCCGTCGTGATGGACGGGGTTGCTGTGGATTCGTATCCGTTAACAAAGTTTGCGCGTTGGATGGCGCTTTGGGGGTAGTAGTTCGAACCCTACGAGGTTTCTTAGTGCTATTCCCATCGACCGTTTCAATAGATTTAGGGAATTCTTGCACGACCTGGGCCAACTCCGTCAAGGTTTCCATGACAGTAAGGGGAATGACCGAGGATGAAATATCAACAGGCGCAGTTACACTCTCGCAACTCGATTCAAGAATTTCTTGATGTGGTTCTGGGATTGCATCCATTTTCAGGGCAGGATCAATGGAAGATTCTGCCCCAAGCACTGGATTAAACGCTGGAGTAGATTCTCCAGCGGCGTCCGAAAATTGTGCAAATTCAACAGTTTCGATAGTTGCCGTAGGTGGCGCAACCACCTCTCCAATTATCTCACTACGTTCGGCATTGGCGTCACTATTGGCATCGATATGAGACTCGCTACTACGTTCAATATCAGATCCAACCCCGGTGTCCATCGCTGCATCAGTTTCAATCTTCACCTCAACGCTGAGGACAACGGTAGGAACATTATCAATACCGATCTCGGTAACTGCTGGCGATGGTACCTGCTCTGCGGCAACAGAAATCTCGGGAAGATCTGGCTTCACTACCAATACCCGCGATGGACGAACCACTTTTGGTTCCGTGGAGCGGGGTTGGGGATACTGTTTAGGAGGAACAGAAGGAGCAACAGGAACAGAGACAGGAATCGGCCGATCATGGTAACGAAGTTGGCCGTTCCTATTCTGGGAAACTACACCGCGCCTGAACAATTCGGCCATGACGGCCTCTGGGTCCACTGCCGGTTGATTCTTGAAATAGGAACGGATGCTATTGAGCAGAGCCACGCGCCGCGCCGGGCGAGCTCGCTGGCTGGCAATATGAACACTATAGTAATCATCGGTAGGACCTGTAACCCCGATGGCAGGAACGGTATCCACTACAGACACCAATGGGGGGAGAGGTGGCGGCGAAACCGTTGGGGTTTCCTGACCTGAAACCGTCAAAACCAGCGTAGGGGATCCTGGAATAATCTCCTCCCGCACCAACGTGGATTCAGGAATAATGGAGGGTAGGCTAGCAATAGCGGTTAGGCCTCCGACAGATGCGTCGCTTCCCTCCTCCATAGTCTCAATCGCGGCCACCGCAGAACTCGTCGTAGCGAGGTTTGATATTGTCGCATCCGGGACCGAACGCTCCTGAAGCGAATTAGAATAGACACGGTCGCGATAGATTACCTGCCCGCTTCTGTTGACCGTCAATATTCCCCTGCGAATAAGTTCCTGGAGCACCGCTTCGGGATCGATACCACTACCCTTAAAGTGGGAGCGAATGCTATTGATCAGCGTGAGGCGTCGCGCAGGTCGAGTACGTCGGCTTGCGATATGAACTATTCGATAATCCTCCGCTGCCGCCTCTAATGAAAGAACAGCGCCACCCGTACCGGTATCACTGGAAACCGAATCCTGAGTCGATATAACACTAGTGAAACCCGCGTTGGTGTTGCCATCCAATCGTTCGGCCTTACGTCCAGCATGGCGAAGCATATCGAGGAGATAATCGAGATCAGAGTCTTGAGACAAGACCACGAATTCTGTTTCGGGAGGCATCTCGGCAAGCAATCGTCCGGCCCAGAAAGTGAGGCCAAAATCAGCAGCATTCTTGCCTTTGCGTTCCATAGGCTCAATAGCCAATCGCCCTGCCACCACTGCTGGTGCCAACAGACTGAGTTGATTCAATTGAATCTTGGGTTCAAAACCACCGTAACACACCACTACGCGGTTAAAGTGGGCCACGGCTTGAGGAAGCTGGGTAAGCTGTGAGGGACAATTATCAAGATCGATGAGTAGGACGCGAGGCGTCTCGACAGGGGGGGGGCTGTGCAATATCCATTGGACCGGGGAACGGAGAAAGGGAACCCCGGACACAAGTCGTATCCGGAGTCAAGATAATTCGACCATGATCATCGTTTCACCCAATCCACGCAGGAAATACTTCCAACGTTATCGCCTCTCCAAGCGAAACTAATTGCCTCTCCCTCCTCTGCAGACAGAGGGGATAGGAGAGGCAAACGGCTATGGTGAAATCATAATCATGCCCCAAACGTTAATGCCCGTATCAGATAACGAGCGAAACCGCTATGCCAAATCAGGAGATCAACGCGGCAGATATACTGGCCGCACGTTGGTTGCAGTGTGCCCGCCTTCCTTTTGTTCACTCTCTTTCAGATAGAATTCTACGATGGTATCACGGCTCTGCATATCGTCTTGGGTGAGCCCTTCGGCCATTTCGTTGATATGGCAAAAGACGCTCCGATATGGAGAATCAGGGTCACGTTGATCTGTTACCCAAAGATGGGGACTGACGTTACGAATAAAACGCAGGAAACCGTAACCCTTCTCAGGAAACCACTTGGTGGGTACTCCACGTACGCAAGAACCCGACGCCCCCCACTCGTTTTTAGGCTCGTAGGAAAACGGCAACAGATCCGGGATTAGATAGCCGTTATAAAAGGCATCTACTTGCCGAGTCAACTCCCGAGAGATGTTTTGAAAGGCCAGCAACTCCACCCGCGTCCCTTTATCCTGAAGGGCTCCCACTACTTGTAAGAAATCGCCATCTCCAGTGACCAACAACACTTGATCCAAATGATCACCCTGGAGCATGGCATCTACCGCTAGATCTAAGTCAGCGTTGACCTTGGTAGTAATATTCCCTTCATCGTCCTTGTAGCGACGAACCTCCTTCACCACAATCTTCCAGCCATAGTCACGCACCGTCTGTTGATAGGCACGAGTCTTGCGAGCGTACTCGGGATCGGATTGTGCCCGCTCGCGGTCAAAAGCAAGATACGTATTAAGGCGCAACAAGAGCCCATTATCCCGTGCCGCAAAACGGCGCAGGATGTCATAGCGCATATAATAACCACCATTCATTTTAATATTCTCGGCATCCACAAAGACACCGACACGTAGACCAGGATTCAAAGGACCTCCGAAATAGATTTTAATAACATGGAAAAATACAAAACCTCAAGGAAAAACACAAACAATCTTATACTAGATCATCAATGAAACCACGACAACCCAGGCATGGTATGCCGCTGCTATTCCATTCACTTTCTCATACAAGAAAAACACCCAATCCACTCAGCTCTTCTTCTTAATTAATTCAAGTTGGCACCCATCGGCCAATTCAACCGTCATTCCGGCAGGGATTACTGAAACCCAGATGCCAAGGATGGTTTGGCCTATGATTCACCTCTCTAACTATCTCTACCAAGATAATGAATAGCGAGACCTGGAGTAATCAAAAAAGACGGAACTCGTGGAACCTATCCAACCGCAAACCGATAATGTTTTTTAATCGGAGCAAGGACATTCCAAGTACAGGACAGACCTGCCGAAAAATGAACCAAATCACCGGATCTCAAGCGCATCTGCTCCTCCCCGCCCGCAGGAGTCACAATCACCTCTCCCGCGAGAATGTAACAGGTTTCATCGACATCATAGGTCCAGGGAAAAGATGAAACCTCTTTCGTCCAGATTGGCCAGTCATAGACCCCTAACACCTCCAACTTAGCGGGTGTCGGATTATGCTCTACGTTCAGGGCCAAGACACTCATTGCTGCCACTCCCGCTGAAAATTGGTTACTACCGGATATAGTAACCCAAGTTACCACCTCGCAAACTAGCAATTTGCATTAGTAAGACATTGACCAAAAAGTAGATCAAGATCTACGCCAGTAGTAATCCGGTGCAAGACATCGTATCGCCAGATTTTTCCGTTGGTTGACACGACGCACAGAGATAAAGCTCAACCAGAATACTGACGCTGGATCCACTGCCGGATACGCACTGCATCTGCGGGACAACTGTATTTGCCCGAGTTCTCCAACAGCACCAGAATAACCGGCGTTTCGTTGATGCGCACCTGCATCACCAGACAGTGACCCGCCTCGTTGATGTAACCCGTCTTACTCAATCCAATATCCCAACTCCCCCCTCTCACCAAGCGGTTGGTATTGACAAAGAGCGTGGGACGTTTGCTCCTACCTACTCCAAACTCCGCAGAGGCGGTGGTAGTAATCTCATGGATGAGGCTATAACGATGGGCGGCACGCACCATCTTCACCAAATCCTCAGCGGTAGAGACATTGGCGGAATTGAGACCGGTAGGGTCGGCAAAATAGCTACTCCCCATTCCCAGATCTTGGGCCTTACGATTCATGGCGGCCACAAAAGCGGAGGCCCCCCCCGGATAAGTACGCCCTAGGGCCGCAGCGGCGCGGTTTTCGGAGGACATGAGGGCGAGTTGCAGGATTTCACGGCGAGTAAGGACAGTACCCACCTGGAGCCGCGAGCTGGAGTGTTTGAGGTAGTCCACATCGTCATCGAGGATCGTGATCTCCTCATCCATGGGCAGATTGCGGTCTAGAACAACCATCCCCGTCATAAGTTTGGTCACGGAAGCGATCGGAGTAACTTGATCGACATTCTTGCTGAACAGGGTTTCCCCGGTGTTCTCGTGAACAACCATAGCCTTGGTGGCACTTACGCGGAGCGGGAAGTGGCGAGGGACAGGAGCGGATTCCTGCTCGGACACTTCCTCCTGGGGCTCCACAGGGGGACGCACGACATGGGCCATGCGGTGATGGCGACGGGCGCTATGCCGGACCACATGAGCAATATGACTTCTCGCTATGGTCTGGGTAACTGAGCGAACCGAGTGCCGTTTCGTCGCGGAGCGGGCTGCATGAGCGCTGGCAGTGGAAGGAACCTTCTTATCCGCCGCCTTGTGGACGGTTTTGTCGGTTTTCGCGTTCTTTCCGGCTTTAGTGCTTTTGTCAACCTTAACGTCTTTATCTACCTTGGCATTCTTATCAGCCTTGGCGTCTTTGTGGGAATGTGTGGAATGGCTCGCGTTCGCTTGCTGGTTTGTGGCGGCATCGGCACCACCTATCCAAACCCAGGCCACGAACAAAAAGGAGGTCGCCAACCATTTAAGCAGTAAGGGTGCGGTTCCCCTTCGAAAAAATCGCATGGTTTATCTCTTTTCGTCAGACGGTACGTAACTGGTGTGGGGCGGTAGTGTAGTGTAATTTCGAGATACAACGGTAAAGGAAGATTACGACTAACTGGCTAACCCCCGCGCTCGTAGCGCAGCCTGCAGAAGTCGTAGGGCTTGACCACGATGACTCAGTAGGTTTTTCACCTCTGGCGCCAATTGTGCCGAAGTACAACTATGAGTAGGGACGAAAAAGATGGGGTCATAACCAAAACCATGCTCTCCCGCCGGGGCGTAGGTGAGGGTACCCTCCCAAACCCCTTCGCAAATAATAGGTGTAGGGTCGCGAGGGTGGGCCATATAGACCAGAAGACAGATGAATCGGGCAGTACGTTCCTGTGGTGGTACCTCGCGCATCACCTGAATGAGCTTTTCCAGATTGTCCATATCACTCGCCCCCGGTCCCGCGTAACGCGCGGACCAAACTCCAGGCGCACCGTCGAGGGCATCCACTGCTAAACCCGAGTCATCAGCGATGGCGGGTAGACCACTATGCTGCGCGGCGTTGCGTGCCTTGATCAGCGCGTTTTCAACAAAGCAGAGTCCAGTCTCCTCCACCTCTGGAACCTGAAATTGGGACTGAGGCAGAGCGGTAAGGTGCAGTCCACTGAGGATCTGACCAACCTCCCGAATTTTTCCAGGGTTACCGCTGGCAAAAACTATCTTTCCAGAGAGATTTTTCACTAATTGCCCCTATTGAGTCGATCCGCTCAGTTTAAAGCTAATGACGAACGTTGGGCAGCGATCAGGCGAGTGATACCGACCTCGGCCAGGGCCAGCAAGGCATCGAGTTCGGAGCGACGGAAGGCATGACCCTCTGCGGTTCCCTGGATCTCTATAAAAGCCCCAACATCGTTCATCACCACATTCATATCTGTCTCTGCCCCGGAATCCTCGCCATAGTCCAGGTCCAACACTGGAATCCCCCTAACGATCCCCACCGAGACCGCCGCCACCGCCCCACGGAGGGGGTCAACATGGATGAGTGCCCGGGAACGCAGGACATTTACCGCATCCACCAGGGCAACATAGCCACCGGTAATGGCCGCCGTACGGGTCCCACCGTCGGCCTGTAAAACGTCACAATCCACGGTAATGGTACGTTCTCCCAAGACTGCTAGGTTAGTCACCGCCCGCAGAGATCGGCCGATGAGTCGCTGGATCTCCTGGGTACGCCCCCCCTGGTGGCCAGTAGTAGCCTCTCGGGTGGTACGGGTAGAGGTAGCGCGCGGCAACATGCCGTACTCCGCCGTCACCCAACCTTGCCCCCTCCCCTTGAGGAAGTGGGGCACCCGTTCTTCCACCGAGGCAGTGCATAACACCCTGGTATCACCAAACTCTACCAACACCGAACCCTCAGCGTGGCGAGTGTAGTGGCGAGTAAAGCCAATGGAACGCAATTCATCAGGAGCACGGCCACTAACACGCATAATGTTCTCTTTAAACGAAATAGAAATAATCGCAAGATGCAATTTTAGTAATTAACCCAAGTCGCCACCTATTCAAAATTCGGGATCGCATCCAATCGTCCCCCCTCAATCCCCCCGT
>CAUYTY010000226.1 GCA_963575655.1 Gammaproteobacteria bacterium
GGGTACCCTGGGTAAAGCATTGGGTACTAGCGGGGCCTTTGTGGCGGGGACGGGGGCACTCACTGAGAACCCAAACCAAGAAGCTCGCCCCTTCAACTACACCACCGCTACCCCCCCCTCCCTAGCCGAAACAAACCCCGCCCCCCTACGGGGAATGGGCGAAGAACCCCAGCGCCCCCCGCCCCCTCGCCCCCCCCCGACCCCGGGTTTGGGGGGTGGTAGCACTGGTTCCACCCCCTCCCGTTGGGGGGGGGGGGGGGGGGGGGGGGACAAGTAGGTGGCAACTTGGGTTAATTACTCATTACCGCGTAGGAAGCCGTATCAATGACGAAAATATTGGTCAACCGTAATATCTGGCCTACCAACCAATTACTACGATGTTCGAAGTTCTTACCGGTAGCGTGATCTTCGCTACAAAGGAAGACTCGGCGTACGTAACGAGAAACTACGTGATACCACGGGGCGTCGGATTAAGAGACTTGTGTTAAACGGGGGCAGGTCATGTAGGAGTGGTCGGAAATTAATACTTAAATTCTGGTGTATGCCTCTTACGTATGTTTGCCATATCTCGCCTGACTTTATAGGGTCGTCTGATAGGGTGGGCAGGGATGTTAGTTCTAGAAGGTGACAATCTTTTTTCTCTCAATATTCTTGCCTTTCCATTTGCCGTTGCTTTCTATTTTTGATACGGGTCTGAAATAATGGGAGTATCATAGGTTCTCCCTCCGGCCAGGGTAAGTCTTGTCAGGGGTAGCGGTAACAAGTGAAAACAAAAAAACAAAAGGACACCCACTTTATTTCGACTAACAATGTGGGTGTCCTTTTCCTGCTTCCTTCTTGTCTCGCCTATACACTTCGGGCGCATCGTCATGCGTCTTTGACCACGAGTATTTTGTCAAGCTTAAAATTAACTTTGTGTTTGGAAGATAGAACGCTCCCCCATTTCTGTATTATTTTCAATAGCTTTCTCAGAGACCAATAGTTATTGGTTGATGGTTGGGTAAATTTATCCCTGATATCCATTACTTATCAGATTCGACGCAGAACAAAGAAACAAAAGGACATTCACTTTGTTTTGACAGGCAAAGTGGGAGTCCTTTTATTGAGTGTTAGTGAACAGGTAGTAGATTAGGTGGGTATTTCTCCGATGGATAGTTCTAATCCTTTGTGGAGCGCATCCCGATGTTGGGATGGTATTACGCCAATGAGCAGTCCGGCATTTCCCGAACCTAACCCAAGTTCGGCCCGACCAATAGGTAGTGCGCTACAATCAGCAAGTATTGCCTGACCGCGTGTGCTCAAACTGTGAATCTGTTGATTACCTGAACCTGCTAGGGGATGGCGTTGGGGAATAGCGGTACGATAGGGTCCATCGATTAATACGTCTACTTTTTTCAACAATGCGCCCGATAGTTGGCGATGCAACGTCGCAAGAGGATATCCTGAATAGGCGATAATATCCCAGTCTGGTCGTTGTGGCATAAGCTGTTCGAGCAATTCCGCCAGTGCCTCGACTTGATCGAAAGGTTCCCCTCCGGTCAGGGTAAGTCCTGTCAGGGGTAGCGGTAAAGTTAATAGGTGTTGTACTAAACGCGCTATCCGTAAGTCTCGTCCTGCTTGAGGTGAACGTAATTCGGGGGCGAGACAACCCGGACAATTCAGGCTACAACCTGCGACCCATAATACTACCCGTTGTCCGGGGCCAAGTGTTGTTACCGGGTAGGCCAAACTATGCAAGCGTAGAGTCGGAAACATTTATCAATTCACTGGCTGATGGCCCGATGATCTAATTAAAACGTCATTCCGGTATTCCCTGCCGGAATGACGACCTGATAGTTTATCGGTGACGACTTTAATTTCCTGCGCTTCCTTCTATTTCCTTTTCCTTCCCTCAAGATAATCGTTCACCTTTATGTCGTTGCGCTACCCGCATTCAAACTCTTAGTGGCGATCTCGTAGACATCTTTGGAGAGGGATGGCTGTTTTAACACCCGTTCCAATATCTCACGCATCGCTGCACCCCGGCGTGGTTCATAGCGACGCCAATTACTGACGGCATTGAGAAGACGCGATGCGACTTGAGGATTGAGGGGGTCCAGGGCGAGTATCTGTTCGGTGAGAAAGGTATATCCCGCTCCGCTAAGGTCATGGAAATGCGCTGGGTTGCTGTGGCAAAAGGCGCCGATGACGGCCCGTACTTTGTTGGGGTTGGTCAGGCGGAAATCAGGGTGAGTGAGCAGGTTGCGTACTGCCTCCAGGGTCCCAGGCAGGCGCGAGGTCGCCTGAAGCGAGAACCACTTATCCAGTACCAGAGGATTGTGACGCCAACGTGCGTAAAAGTCCGCCAGGGCCAGCGGACGTTCTGGGCAATCAGTGTTGGCAAGTAGACTCAGGGCCGCAATGGCATCGGTCATGTTGGTGGCGGTTTGGAACTGCGCCATGCACATGGCGCGGACCTCATCGTCGGCCAGCTCCATTAGGTAGCCCAGGCAGACATTCTTCAAACGTCTCCTCGCAATGGCCTGGGGGTCGGCCGGGATATCGGCTTGAGGCACCCCCGAGTCCGTCGTTGCGAGCTCTCCCGGCGCAGTGGTCGATGTGTTGTCGCGGTAGACCGCCAGAAAAGCCCCGCGCAGTTCCTCGGCCAGGGCCTTGCGTAGAAATCGACGTACCTCATGGATGGCCGTCGGGTCGATGGGATCCACTTGCTCCGCAAGGTAGGTCTCTGTGGGGAGATTGAGCGCCTCGGCCAACAGTCGGCGATCACTGGCCGTGATGGGCGATGGTGCTGGGACCGCCTCCGTAGGCAGGTGTGCGAGAGGGGCGGCGTCTCCGAGGAGTCGCGCCAGCGCACTCACCAATAACGGTGGGACGACCAGGGGACGAGCGGCGGCGTAATCGGCCAACAGCCCCTTGAACAAACGGATCATTAACTGTTGGCCCGCCTCCCAGCGATTGAAAAGATCGCTATCGCGGGCCATGAGAAAGGCAAGATCGGCATCCGAATAATCCATTTCGAGTTTGACCGGGGCCGAAAAACCGCGTAACAGAGAAGGCAGAGGAACGACCGCGACCTCTTCAAAACAAAATACCTCGCGAGCGGCGCGTAACTCCAGGACCTGGGTATTTTTCTGTCCGGCAGCACTATTGGAAAAGTCGGGCGCGGTCCCCTGCGTTGGTCCCAAACGTAGCGGGAGGTCATGCCCGTCATTGTCCAGTAGTCCCACGGCGAAGGGAATATGAAAAGGCTCTTTTATCGGTTGGCCAGGGGTCGCGGGGCAGGTTTGATCAATGGTTAAGGTATAGGTCTGTGCTTGTTCGTCATAATTGCCATGGCAGGTGATTACTGGGGTACCGGCCTGGGTATACCAACGTCGGAATTGGGTGAGGTCACGCCCCGAGGCATCCTCCATCGCACGTAGGAAATCGTCGGTGGTTACTGCCTGTCCATCGTGACGTGCAAAGTAGAGGTCGGTACCCCGGCGGAAAGATTCGGCCCCTAATAGATTGCGCACCATTCGCACAACCTCAGCCCCTTTCTCGTAGATGGTGACGGTGTAGAAATTATTAATCTCCATATAGGACTCAGGACGCACCGGATGGGCGAGCGGTCCCGCATCCTCACGGAATTGGGCGGTACGCAGGCGTAACGCATCCTTAATACGCTTGACCGCCCGTGAGGTCATATCGGCGGTAAATTCCTGATCGCGGAAAACGGTGAACCCTTCCTTGAGCGAGAGTTGAAACCAATCACGGCAGGTGACACGATTGCCCGACCAATTATGAAAATATTCATGGGCGATCACCGCCTCGATGGCCTCGAAGTCCTCGTCAGTGGCGGTTTCGGGGCGTGCCAAGACATAGCAGGAATTGAAGACATTGAGCCCCTTGTTTTCCATGGCCCCCATATTGAAGTCATCAACCGCTACGATTTGGTACACCTCTAGATCATATTCTCGACCGTAGATTTCCTCGTCCCAGCGCATGGCCCGTTGAAGGGAGGCCAGGGCGTGGGCGCATTGATCTCGATTCTGATGTTGCACGTAGAGGTGTAAGGCGATCTCCCGACCCGAAGGGGTGGTGTGAGTACCGCGAATAACGCTGAGGTCTCCGGCGACCAGGGCGAATAAGTAGGAAGGTTTGTGGAAAGGGTCTACCCAGCGTGCATAGTGGCGTCCGCCGGGTAATTCTCCAGTCTCTGCTGGATTACCATTGGAGAGTAATAGCGGATAGCGTTTTTGATCGGCGGCGAGGGTGGTGGTGAATGGCGCCATCACATCGGGACGGTCCAGATAATAGGTGATACGCCGGAATCCTTCCGCCTCGCATTGGGTGCAGAGATTGCCGCTAGAGGCGTAGAGTCCTTCCAGGGCGGTATTCTCTCTGGGGCAGATTGCGGTTTCCACCTCCAGAGTAAATAATTCGGAGACCTGGTGAATGGTGAGCGATTCGGAGGCTACGGTGTAATCGGTGGCGACCAATTCTCGCCCATCCAGAGCCAAGTGGCGAAGGATTAGACCTTGACCGTCCAATACCAAAGGTACTGGCTCGGTACCGGTGCGACGTAACCGTAGGCGCGAACGCACCACGGTAAGCGTTTCATCCAGATCAAAATGCAATTCCACCGTTTCGACGGCATAGGCAGGAGGGGTGTAATCGCGTAAGTAAATGGTCTTGGTCGGTGAGTCTTTCATGGTTAATACACTCGAATGTTTTAGGAGGTAATAAAAAGCGTTGTCTGGGTGGCTGGATTCCGGCAATCTCGGCCGGAATGGCGGTTGAATTGCGCTATAGGTAGCCGCTCGGATTTTAGGTACGTCACAAAGGTGTTGGGTGCTTATCGCGGTATTGCCGATGTCCCATTCCGGCCTTAATCATCATTTCGTCAGCTTACTACCATCACGCTATTTCCTCTTTTCCCCAGTGTGGCGACTACGTCGCAACCCCTTCAGGGTAATAAGCTGACGAAACGATGACTAAGGCCGGGATTGTTGCGAGTTTGCCGGGTCCATAGATAGGCGATGGTGACGACGGCAAACGGATTTCGGAATTGACCGTTTGCTGGCTGCCCACTTGAGTTGCTATACCATCGGATATGCCAGCAACACGATCTCTCGCTCTTCAATCTCCTGAGCCAGAGATCGATAACCCCGAGTTTCCAACAGGGCTATCAAACTCGCGGAGGCCTCATGACGATAGCGGCCTAGGCTGAGTAATGGACGATAACGAGTTAGCGTTTGCCAGGCGCCAGCCAATATCTCCGTTTCACGTCCTTCGCTATCTATGACCAATAAATCACAGGCGGGTAGGTCCAGACTATCAATGGTACAGCAGGATATTGGGGCGGTTGCCAACGGCAGATTTGACTCCTGATCTCCGCTGATGGAAAGCTCCCAAGGGCAAGCTTGCCAAGCGGGTAATTCTCGCACCTGGTCTCCGATTTGTTCCTGCCGACATAGAACCCGATCCATCCCGTGGCGCAAAACATTGGCTTGTAGGCGCAGAAATGGTCCTGCTCGTTCCTCGAAAACAATCACCCATCCCGTTTTTCCTACGGCCTGGTTCAAGGTCTGGGTGATTGAATAATCACTACCACTACCAATTCGCATCACCAATGCCCCTGGTGTAACCAGCTGCGCAAGCAATTGTCCGATCCTTTTCCCTATCTTATTTATTTCTGGATGGGGAAATTGGAAGATGGGGGCGGCATCGACCCTGGGATTTACGGTTGCGAGTGTCACCCGCTTGGTCAGAGTTTCGGCTACGGTTTTTAATACTTCCTCCCAATCGCCTAATTGTTTTTGACGAAAGAGACGCATCGTTGGGTGCCAGGGCATGACCTTAGTGCCTAACATGGGCCAACTGGGGAGGTCGGCGTCCAAACGCCATACCTCAGTCCCGATGGCGGCGGCAATCTCGGCTACGGTATTCGGGGGGGCGATAACCAAATCCAGGGCGCCGATGAGAGCAGCAACGCCATCTAGGTTGTTTAATAGATCCACATCAGGAAATTGGACGATCTCCACCCCAAAGCGGGTGCGTACCTCCGCCAATTCTGCCGTACAATCGTCGTATTGGAGATTTACGAATACTACCCCCGATATTGCAAATAATGCCTCCCACTGGAGCAAACGCGAATAGAAACGTGCGCGTCCTCCGCCCACTAAACGACTACGCCACGAGATGCCTACCTTGAAGGTCCTTTTAGGTTCTGCCCCCAGATTATTCTTTCCAACTGTGAAAGGGGTGTCTAATTCCGCCAGACGTTTGCGCCAGGCGACACGCTGAACCGGGTCAGGAAGAAAATAACCAGGTCTGCGAGGGAAACTATCCAGATGGCGGCGTAGATAATACGCTAGACTTCCAATTGGACATTGGAAATCAATATGACCTATCTCCATCAACCACTCGCGATCCTCGCGTGGTACTCCATGTACCTCCACGCGCGGAAAGGATCGCGCCATGAGCGTCCCTAAGCGCGAATCGCATTCTATAACGCAACGGCCGACCCGTTGGAGCAGATCAGGGATGCACGAGGCAAATAGAATTTCATCTCCCACACCTTGCTCGGCATAGATCAATAGGGTGGCCTCGGGGGCATAGCGACCATCCCAATCGGGAAATTCAAAGCCTCGGGTGGTGCGCCGCATCGCGTGATAACCACATTCGTAACCTTCCCAGCCACGCATAAGATCGCCTTGGATCAAATGAGTGAGCCCGATATTCCACTGGATGCGGACATCGTTGGGGTCGCGTAGCTGTGCCTCAGCAAAACAGGACAATGCCTCTTCCATTCTTCCTTGATCGCGTATAGCTAGGGCTAATCCATTCCAGAGTAGGGCGGTATCGACCCCTTGTTGCAGTGCCTTACGGAAATGTTCCTCAGCGGCGACGGGGTCGCCTTCTTCTTGTAGCAAATTGGCAAGGTTATAACGAGTTTCAAATAGATCTGGGCGTAGATCGAGGGCTGTTTGATAGCAGAGTGTGGCCTCGTGATTCTGGCGGCGTTTGCCCAATAGAACGCCGAGGTTATTCCATGCCTCCACAGAATTGGGTCGTAATCCTAATGCCTGTCGGTAACAGGTCTCTGCTGCGGTTAGATCGCCACGCTTCAGGTGCATATTACCAAGATTGTTGTGGGCCTCTGCCCGCCCTGGATCCAAACGCAGGGCTTCTTGATAACAGGCCGCAGCTTCATCGAGTTCATCTTTTTCCTGGAGTTCCAATCCACGCTGGTAGCTATCGGAGATAAGCATGGCCGCTACCTTTTCTTGCTCCTGAAGGGTGAAGGATTGGAGCAGTGCATGGTCTGTGCCTAGCGTTAGCGTTTTCAGTGCCGTAGCAATTCGACCGAGAACCTCACTCCAGTTTCCGGGTTGTGATTGGCGGAAGATCCGCATCCGTGGATGCCAAGGAAATAATGTGGTACCCAACGAGGTCCAATGGCGACCGGAGGCCTCCAAACGCCACACTGGACGTCCAATAGCGGCGGCAATCTCACCAGCGGCATTACCTGCGGCGATAATTAGATCCAGATTGGCGGAAAGGGCCGCTGCCCCCTCTAAGTCGTTCATGAGATCCAATTCGGGAAAGGTGAGCACTTCTATCCCGAAACGTTTCTGTACCGTGGCCAATTCTTCTACGCAATCGTCGTATTGGAGATTAACGAAGCGTATTCCAGGTAGAGCGAGAATCGCCCCCCAATCTTCTAGGCGACTGTAATGGCGGCTACGGGTACCGGTGGTGAGTCGGCTACGCCAGGTGATACCCACTTTGATCCCCGGTTCGGCCAATCGTGCGCGCCATTTTTCCACTTGTATCGGGTCGGGGATGAGATAGGTGGTGCGGTCTGGGAAATCGGTGAGGCGTTTGCGTAGAAAGCGCGGTAGGCTCCCGATGGGTATTTCTACGTCCACAGCCTTGGTTTCCACGAGTTCCGTAACCCAACCTTGCTCGGAGCGATTTTCCCCGACCACGGTGGCGGTAGGAAAGGAGCGGGTATAGAGCGTTGCCAAGCGCCGATCACACTCGATGATGCAATGACCCACTTTGGTCAATAGGTCGGGCAGGCAGGAGGCGAAGAGAATCTCATCTCCTACCCCTTGCTCGGCATAAACCAATATCGTTTTTCCCGCCAGGGGGCTGCCATCCCATTCGAGAAAATGGTGAAACCCCTCGCGTCGCGCATTCTTCCCCGGTAGCTGCCGCCCCCATTCGTAGGCGGCCCAGCCTTCTTCCAGGTTACCGAGGGCCAGTAGGGGTAGGGCGAGATTCCAGCGCATTTCGGGATTATCGGGGTGGCGTTGGATCCCTTTTGCCAAACATTCTGCTGCGGCGTCGGGTCGTCCCTGTTCGTAGCGAATCTTGCCGAGGCTGAGGACCGCATCCTCCAATCCTAGGGTTAAGGCGCATTGGAAGCAGTTCTCGGCCTCTTCCATGCGTTCGGCGGCCTGGAGGGTATTGCCCAGGTTGAGCCAGGCGCCGGCTAGGTCGGGGCGGAGGGCGACCGCTCGCCGGTCGTGGATCTCCGCATCGCTCAAGACGCCTGCCTCGCGCAGGGCATTGCCGAGGTTGCTGTGGGCGTCGGCGAGGGTTGGGTCGCGGGTTAGGGCCTCACGGAAGGCGGCTTGTCCCTCGGCGGGGCGACCCAGGGCGCGCAGTGCATTGCCAAGGTTGTTCCAGGCGGTAGCGAAGTTTGGGGCTAATCGGATTGCCTCTCGGCAGGCGGTCTCCGCCTCGATGGGGCGTCCCTGGATCTGGAGGCAATTACCAAGATTGCTGTGTAACTCGGGACTCTCCGGGGTGATGGTCAGGGCTGCGCGGTAGATAGTCTCGGCCTCGCTCCAACGCCCTTGTTCGACGAGCAGATTGGCCAGCATGTTGAGGGCCTCGGCCCAGGTTGGGCGTAGGACCAAGGCCTGACGATAGGCCGCTTCAGCGGCCTCGGGCTGGCCCAAACGTACTAACGCGGTTCCTAGGTAGAACTGCGCCTGGGCGTAGTCGGGACGCAGGGTCAGGGCCTCTCGATAGGCGGCCTCGGCCTCTGTCCAGCGGCCTAGGTCCCCTAGACAGTTCCCGAGGTTGTACCAACCCTCCGGGAAATAGGGTCGGAGGCGGAGTGCCCCCCGGTAGGCGGCCTCAGCCTCGGCGATACGTCCCTGGAGTTCCAAGACCGTCCCGAGATTGTTGTGGGCCTCGACCAGGTCGGATTTGTAGCGCAGGGCGCTTAGGTAACAACGCTCGGCCTCTTCCATGCGCCCCTCGGTGCGTAACAGGTTGCCGAGGTCGTTGTGGGCCTGGGACCAGTGAGGGTCCAGGCGGAGCGCACTGCGATAGGCGGCCTCTGCCGCGTCGCTACGCCCTGCCATGGCCAAGGCGTTGGCAAGATGGCCGTGGTAGAGCGCGGCGTGGGGGGCGATGACCACGGCCCGCTGTAGGGCCGCCAGCGCCTCCTCTCGGGCGCCATCGGCATTGGCCGCCGCCGCCAGTAGATCCAGGGCAACGTGGTCGTCTGGGTGGCGTGTTAGGTGAGCACGGCAGCTTTTCCGGGCTTGGGCTGGCCGACCGGTCCGAAGGTGTTCACGGGCAGCGGTGAGGTCGCGCGTCTCAGTATGTTTTTCAACCTCTGTCTTGAGAACTGTGGAGGAGGTTGAGGAGGTGAATTCGCTCAACTGGGTGGCGAGCGTTGCGAATACCGACCCCCAATCGCCCCAGCGGGGTTGCTTGAACAGGCGCACGGCGGGGTGCCAGGGCATAGCCGCTGTGCCCAGTGAGGTCCAGGACCGACCACACGCCTCCAAACGCCACACGGAAAGTCCCAGGGTTGCGGCCAGCTCGGTGGCGGCGTTACCGACGCCGATGACGAGATCCAGGGCAGAGGAAAGGGCTGCGGCCTCTTCCAGGTCGTCCTTCAGATTCAATCCTGGGAAGGTATGGATCTCGACGCCGTAGCGTTTCCGTACCGTAGACAATTCCGCTGCACAATCATCGTATTGCAGATTGACGAAGGTCACCCCAGGCACGCTTAGGACCGGGGTCCACTGGTTTAACTCGGTGTAATGGCGGCGTCGTGCGGCCTTGAGGAGGCCGCTACGCCAGGTGATGCCTACTTTGAAGCCGGTCCCCAAGGCGGTGAGCCGTTCCCGCCAGGCAGTTACCCGGACCGGATCGGGGATCAGATAGCCGCGAGTGTCAGGGAAACGGTCCAGGGTGGGGCGCAGATAACGCGGTAGGTCGCCGATGCGGACCTGGAAATCCGGGGTAGGGCATTGCAAAGGCCCCTCGCCCTCCGTCCCTCCCTCGGCGGGCGAGGGGAGAAAAGTACCGCTCGGTTGTACGGTCGCTGTGGGGAAAGAGCGAGCGTAGAGCGATACCAATCGTGGAGCGCACTCCACCACGCAATGGCCGGCGATGGCGATGAGATTCGGCAGGCACGAGGCGAATAGCAACTCGTCCCCCAGTCCTTGCTCCGCTAGCACCAGAACCGTTTTGCCGGTCAGTGCGTCATTTCCCGACCACTCGGGACCGGCCAAAGGTAGGGGGGGGAGCAGGGAGCGACGGGCGGCGTAGGCCGTCCAACCTTGCGTGAGGTCGCCGGCCGCTAACAGGCAGAAGGCTCGATTGCGTTGTGCCTCGGTGTAGTCGGTGGTTGGTTCGTTCGAGGGGGGGAGGGCGCGGTGGTAGCATGACAGCGCCTCGCTGAAACGATCTTGGTCTTGCAGCACGTCGCCCAGGATTATGGCGGCCTTCGAGTCGTGAGGGGCTAGCGCGACGGCACGGCGGGCATAGGGTTCGGCATCGTCTACCCGTCCTAGTTCGCGTAGCACGTTGGCCAGGTTGTAGAGGGCACTGGCAAACGTGGGGCGTAGCGCCAGGGCGTGTTGGTAGCAGGCTACGGCCTCTTCCAGCCGATCTTGGTTGTGACGCAGGGTCCCAAGGTTGTGATGGGCCTCGGGCAATTCGGGGGCCAGGGTTAGGGCGCGATTTAGGGTCTCCTCGGCCTCGGCCCACTGGCCCATTTCCTGGAGGGTGCGCCCCAGGTTGTTGTGGGCCTCCGCGTAGTCGGGGCGTAGGGCGAGGGCGGCACGGTATTCGACCAGCGACGCGGCGGACTGTCCTTGCTGGTACAGCACGTTGGCCAGGTTGTAGTGGGCCTCGGGAAAGTCGGCACGGTGCGTTAGCGCGGTCCGGTAATTCTGTTCTGCCTCAACCACCCGACCGGTGTCGAACAACAGGCTGCCGAGGTTGTTGTGGGCCTCGGGGAGGTCCGGGTCTAGGGCGAGGGCCTGACGGTAGTGCCTCTCTGCCTCGGCCAATCGATTGGCGGCCCAGGCTTGGTTGCCAGCTTTGAGGTATGAAAGAGGTCCGTCCTCTTCCCGAAAAAGCCCCTCTCCCTCTGGGAGAGGGGTTGGGGTGAGGGTGGTTTCTCTCCCGGAAGGGGAGGGGAGAGAGCCAAGCCTCTCGCCCTCTGGGAGAGGGATTGGAGTGAGGGCGTTAAGTGTGGATGGGCCGACCGCTATCGCCAGTGCGGTGGCGACTTGTTCCAACACCTTCCCCCATTCGCCGCGTACCTCTTGGCGGAAGACTCGCATCCGTGGATGCCAGGGGAAAACTTCGGTGCCGAGTGAGGTCCAGGGCCGTCCATGGGATTCCAGACGCCACACGGGTACTCCCAGCGCGGCGGCGATCTCACCTGCGGCGTTACCGGCGGCGATGACCATATCCAGGGTTGAGGTCAGGGCCGCCGTACCTTCCAGGTCGTTGAATAGATCCACTTCTGGGAAGGCGTGGATTTCTACGCCAAAGAGGCGACGGACCACCGCCCGTTCTTCGGTGCAGTCGTCGTACTGGAGGTTGATGAAATGTACCCCCGGCACGGCGAATACCGCGCCCCATTCGTTTAGACGGCTGTAGTTGCGGTGTCGTCCCTCGCGCATCAGGCCGCTACGCCAGGTAATGCCGACCTTGAGGCCGGGTCCCAGCGCGGCGAGTCGGGTGCGCCACCGGTCACTGGCTACGGGGTCGGCGATGAGATAGCCGGGTTGGTTGGGAAAACTCTCAATGGTGGGACGCAGGCGGCGGGCCAGGCTCCCGGCGGGGATCTGTACGTCGATCTGGGGCAGCGTTTGGATCCAGGTACGGTCGGTGCGTTTAACCCCCACGATGGTGGCGGTTGGGAACGAGCGCCGATAGAGCGTGGCGAGGCGCGGGTCGCACTCGAAGAGGCAGTGTCCGGCGCGTGCCACGAGGTCAGGAAAGCAGGAGGCGAATAACAACTCATCACCGAGGCCCTGTTCGGCAAAGACCAGCAGGGTTTTGCCCGTTAAGTCTCCACCATCCCACTCGGGAAAGGGCAACGTTTGCCAATGGAATACCGGACGCCGCCACTCGTAGGCCTCCCAGCCTTCGACCAGGTGGCCCAGGGCGAGCAGGATGAAGGCGCGGTTCCACTGTACCAACGGTTCGTTGGGGCGTAACGCCAGGGCGCGGCCGTATTCCTCCATGGCCTCTTCCAGACGGTCTTGGGATTGGAACACCGCTGCGAGATTATTGTGGGCATCGTGGAAATCGGGATACAGGGCCAAGGCGCGGTGCAGCCAGTGCTCGGCGTCTTCCAAGCGGTCCAGGGTTTTGAGGATGGTGGCGAGGGTGTTACAGGCCTCGAAGTGGGTTGGATCCACAGCCAGCGCACGCTCGAAGCTGAGTACCGCCTCTTCGAGGCGTGTTAATCGTTTGAGCAGTAGGCCGAGGTTGTAGTGGACATTGGCGGAGTTGGGTCTAAGTTTCACCGTCCGTTGATATAGCTCCATGGCGTCTTCGGTCTGCCCCTGTTGTTCGAGTACTCCGGCAAGGTTGTTAAGGGCATCCGCATAATCAGGATGCAGAGCCAAGGCCCGACGAAGCAGGGATTCGGCATCGCCCAGTTGGCCCAAAGTGAGTGATACCAGTCCCAGGTTATTCAATGCCTCTGGCCAATTGGGACGCAACGCCAGCGCCCTGCTCAGATATCCGTGGGCCGTGCTGTGGTTGCCGCGTTGGCTCTCCAAGGTACCCAGTAGATACAGCACCTGATCGTGATCCGGTCGGGAGGTCAATATTTTTTTGTAGAGGACCTCCGCACCCGTTAGGTCGCCTTTTTCATGGCGTTGAAATGCCTCCCGGAATCGTTGTTCTATCTCTCGGGCGTGGCGGGTTTTGCTCATCGGTGGCCTCTCAGGTCTGAAACTTTGACACCATGCCAGATAGATCTGGTGGTGTCTCACTGTCGGAACTCTTTACCGTGGATATGGTATACAATTCTCTGGGTTTCGACACCCTAAAAATCTTAAACCTCGGAGAAGTCACATACCGACAGTGGTTCATATTGAAAGTTCAGAGCTGGAAAGCGTCGTCGATTGTCTGGTGATCAAGAAACTTCAGGAATTGCTTTCCCTGCAACCGCCAGAAAGTCGGATAGCATTGATGCTTCACGCGTATCTCCGCGACTTTGGCGAGCTTCATTACGAAATACGGCTCAAATTTAAGAAAGCTGAGGATCAATAATCTGATGGCGACATTGGCGTGGGCGCTTTAGCATCTGATCCAGTGTTTGGTGGTGAATCGGAATTATATCGAGTTTCTCCCTATGTTGAAGAACCATAGCGAATGGTCTGTAACGCCAGGTTGTAGAAGACAGGTCGCTTGTGCCCAAGGAAAAATGCGTCGATCCAACCGTTTTTTCCATGTATGTAGTTGTGCGTTGTGCACTTACCCCCCAGGATCGGTGCCGCCCGCCGTATCCGATTTTTTACATCGATATAAGCGTCGTTCTTCCTGCGGCGCGACTGCAAATCAAATGGTGTTCTATTTCTGGTATGAATTCACCTCATCATTCCTTCGTATGAAGTCTGATAATACGCTCCGAACGTCGTTGCACCTCAAAATCTAAATCCCTATGTCGTGATTGGTGAGACAAGACGCGCCCGACCTCAACCGAAATCGTCTTGCCGCTTTTCTTAATCTTCAATCTTTTCGGTAGCTATTCATCGATGTAAAACAGCCAACCATACGGATAGTGGAATCGTAACGTAACCCCCGATTGCCTCAGAAGATATTGGGCTAACGTGGCATCTGCTGCATGAACCATGATCCAGTTGGTGGAAAACTTATCGCGTAGATCCTGGATCAGGGTTGGTGAAGTGAAATCATAGCGATATATGGTTTTATACCAGAGTAAAAATCGCTCCTGGTCTGCGTCAGCCAGAAAATGTACATCTAGGCCATTAACCATTCGATAATCGGTGGTTTGCCACATTAGGAAAACAAAGTCTGCCCAAGATGTGTTAAAAATAATGCTGCCGTTTTTAACCTGTTCGTGAAGAAATTTGGCAAGCGGTTGGTAGTTTTCCACGTGATATCCATCCATCTTTTTGTAGGAGGAAATATTTACGATACCCACTACCAAAAGCGAGAAAATGGTGAGTAGATACCATGCCTTGCGGGCGTAGCGTAGCATGGTGGTTTTCGCGGAATTACTGTGATCGTTTCTACTATAGAACCCGATAGCATCTCGCATCAGTAATCCAGAGGAGATTGCGGCAAATGGGGCATAATACTCAACAAATCGATTACTATGTAACGTTCCTCCCAGCACTACCAGTGTTAGCAGGATGAAGACGAGCACCTCTTCCGACATTTCACGGAAATAGTGTCTGACTTTCCCAACGACAAACAGAAAATATCCGGCAGCGAAGAATATTGCAAAGTTTACTGGGTAGATATTCTTGGAAAAATCGGATAGTGGATATGGTAGCCATTCTGTTCCAATCGATTGAGTTAATGCACGATCTGATTTTGAGAACAAATGAATGAGTAGATAGTCTATGTTTCTAGGGAACCAGGGATTGATTATGATGGCTAGCCCAAATGCCGCAAAGAAGTATAGTAATAACTCTTTTTCGAGAACATGATGTTTAATGTACTTTACGAATATAGCTATAAAAATGATTGGGACAGTTATAATTGCGCCGTGATAGGCGTTGAAGAATAGATAGGTGAGGATCGCCATGGATACATAGGACCGTCGTATTACAAAATATATAAATAGCACGCTGAATAATACCGATAGATTTTGGGCTCTTAACATCTCGAAGCGTAATGGAATGCCAATCCCCCCGAAAATAGACAGCAGCGCAAATAACGAGGGAAAGGGAACCTTACATTTTTCCAGAATAAGAAACAGTATAATCGGGACCAGCGCCCCGGTAAAAATAATAGCAATCCTGATGGCTAGATAATTGTCAGGTATCCACGTAAACGGGGCGAGCAGCACATGAAAGAGCCATTGATGATCGGGGCCATGCGCCCCCAGGATCGTATATGGTAGCCACGAGATGTCTATCCATAATCGTCCTTCTCCAATCAACCTTGCTATCGTGAAATGATAGTAGCCATCATCCAGAAATAGGTCTGTTTTTGGAAAGATCTCCAGGGAAAAGAATATAATCGAGAAAAGAATAACCAGCATCAACTCTAAGAAGTTTCTTCTTGGAAATGTTAGATTGCGCATAATCTGTTGTCGATCTGGGTTGGCTACGATGTGATCGCTGGGAAGATATTTAAACTATTGTCCCTGTGTAATTGCGTCCTTGCTATTCAATTAATCCAAGTCGTCACCTACACCATCCCGCCAGAGAATGCAGGAATGATGGATTAGGTGGGGCAACTTGGATTAATTAAGTAGCAGTAACGTTGAGGCGTGGGAACGATGAGTAGGTCTATAGGGGATCGCTGATGAAACGGGTAGCCGTTTTGGTTGCAGCGAATGAAGGGGGGGACTGGCAACAGTGGTATTGTTTACCAGGTATGGGTCATGACAGCCTCTCCGGACAGGGCATCTAGGTATCGTTCAGCGTCTAGGGCGGCCATGCAGCCGGAACCAGCAGAGGTGATTGCCTGACGATAGGTGTGGTCGGCGACATCGCCGGCGGCGAATACCCCAGGAAGGCTGGTGGCGGTGGCATTGCCATCGGGGCCGCCCCGGACTTTGATGTAGCCGTGATGCAACTCCAACTGGCCCTCAAAGATCTGGGCGTTGGGGAAGTGGCCGATGGCGACGAAGACCCCCTGAAGTTCGATATCTTTCGTGGCCGTGGTGAGGCGATTTTTGATACGCAGTCCGGTGACTCCGCTTTTATCACCTAGGACCTCGTCCACCTCGCTGTTCCACTCGATGGTAATCTTGCCGGCGTTGACGCGCTCCATTACGCGGTCGACCATGATCTTCTCCGCGCGGAGGCGGTCGCGGCGGTGGACCAAGGTGACGTGGGAGGCGATATTCGCGAGATACAGGGCCTCTTCTACGGCGCTGTTACCCCCACCAATTACGGCTATCGCTTGATTACGATAGAAAAAACCATCGCAAGTGGCGCACGCCGAGACGCCGCGACCACGAAAAGCTTGTTCCGAGGGGATGTTCAACCACCGGGCCGAGGCGCCGGTTGCCACGATCAGGGCGTCGCAGGTATAGGTTGCGCTGTCTCCTTGGAGCCGAAAGGGACGACCGCTCACCAGGTCGGCACTCTGGATGTGATCGATCACGGTCTGGGTGTTGAAACGTTCCGCATGGAGGCGCATCCGCTCCATGAGATCGGGTCCCCGCACACCAGCGTTGTCGCCGGGCCAGTTGTCCACGTCGGTAGTGGTCGTGAGCTGGCCACCCTGTTCCATACCGGTAATGAGCAGAGGATTGAGGTTGGCACGCGCGGCATAGACGGCGGCGGTGTAACCAGCCGGGCCAGAACCAAGGATAATCAGACGGCTGTGGAGCGATTCAGTCATTGGATGGACTCCTTGAAAATTAAGAGGTTCGATAGGTCTCAAAGGGAGATAACTGTATCGATAACGATGTGAGCTGGACTGATGATGCCCTTTCTTTTACGCCAAAGACAACTAGCGCCGTGAATTCTATTACCACATCTATTCATCGTTTTTTCCCCGCTGTGACGCGATCCCATGGATTGCTGATGGTGCTCTTCGTCCTGCTCTACGGATTGGACCTGGCTCTTCCCCGCGATCTGTGGGTCCAGGATGAGGCTCGCTACGGTGAGGTCGTGCGGGAGATGCTCGATGCCGGCGAGTGGTTGGTTCCCCACCTCAATGGTCACCCCTATCCAGACAAACCGGCCCTGTACTTTTGGTTGGTGGCTGGGGTAGGGGCCTTGGTTGGGCACGGGGAGCTTGCCTTTCGTCTGGTGACCTGCCTGAGCACTGCGGTAGCCACAGTCGGTGTGTATTTGGTGGCGCTGCAACTACTGGGGAGCGCCGTAGCCTTCTGGGCCAGCGCGGTCTTCCTAACGGCCTTTCTCACCTTGGTGGTTGGTCACATTGTCCGCATGGATATGTTACTCACCGTGGCGGTGGTCTTCGCCTGGCACAGCCTGCTGGGTTGGCGGCATCGAGAGCCTGCTATGCCGGAGCGGAGTGGAAAGCTCGTTGCCTTTTGGGGGTTTAGCGCCCTCGGGCTGATGGTGAAGGGTCCCATTGTGCTTCTTTTTACGCTACTGCCCGCCCTGACCTGGTTGGCCTGGGAAGGTGGTGTCCGTAGGGTCCGTGCCTTATGGCCGGTAACGGGCCTGCTCGCCCTGGTGGCTTTGGTCGGAGTCTGGATTGGGGCGGTTATCATGATGGGGGAGGGGGAGTATCTCTCCAGAATCTGGCATGAGCAGTTGGTGGGGCGAACCGTGAGTTCCTGGAGTCACCGTGAGCCGATCTGGTTTTATCTAGCCCTCCTGCCGCTGCTGTGTATGCCTTGGGCGGCATTGGTGCCGATTGGGGCGCGGCAACTGTATCGCGAACGCTCGGATGCCTTGCGTAGCGTCGTAAGTTTCACCTTGCCGCCGCTGGTGGGGTTGTCGCTGGTCTCTGGCAAGCTCTTCGTCTACCTGGAACCACTGTTCCCAGGGTTGGCGATGATTGCCGGGGTTGCGGCCCTACGCTTGGTGGGTAGGGAGCGCGTGGCGCCAATGGTGAGTTGGCCGCCGGTGCTGTTATTTGGATTGTTGGCGATTGGTGTGGGTTATGGGGCGGATCGTTATCTAGGACCGGCGCGTGATGCTGGGTTGATTGTGGCGCTGGGTCTGTTGGTTGCCACGGCAGTGGCTGCTGCGGTGGTGCATATTCCGGGGCGGTACTGGTTGGGCACTCATCTCGTCCTGGCCGTTGTCCTTTCCTGGCTGCTCTTTGGCGCGCTGATTACCTTGATGAATCCCCTCTACTCTGCGCGTGCCCTGGGTGAATATCTTGCCCATGAGGTACCGGTGACTACTCCGGTGGGCGTCTTCAACACGACCCGGGGAGTGCTCAATTACTACGCTGGGCGCACCTTCGAGGAGTTGGACACGAGTGCGGCGGATGCGTGGCGCATCGCTCATCCTGGGGCGGTTCTGATTGTCCCGACCTCGGTTTTGTCTGCCGTTTTTGGTCCCAGCGGAATGCCGCAAGGTTGTCGGCTATACCGCTCCTTTACCGTAGAAATGAAGGAATACCATGTGGTCGGCGGTTGTTGAGTGGGGGCGACGTTGGGTAGCGGGCGGTCTGTGGTCGAGCGAGGACCGGCTACGTGCGCGCCTGGCCTGGGTCATTGGCGGCGGTGGGGGAGGGTGGTTGGTTGGATTATATTTTTTGGGGGGCTATGGAGACATGGCAGTGGTTCGGGGCCTGAGCCATGCCAATTGGGTAAACGATCATCGGGCGTTGATTCAGGCTATTTCCGACGGAGGTATGTACCCCTTTTACGTCCTTTTTCTTGGAATCCTTGGTTATGCCGCTCGTTATCGCCTGTCTTGGCCGCGAGCCGTAGCGTTGGGTTGGCTGTGGGCCGAATTATTAGGAGCGGGATTAACGGTGCAGGTACTCAAATTTCTCACCGGGCGTGCCCGTCCTGATCAGGCATGGATCAGCGGAGGAATCGACCAATGGCTTGGACCTACCCTTCAGGCCGCCTATCATTCCTTTCCCTCGGGTCATACCGCAGATCTTTTTGTTAGCGCGGCTTTTACCGTTCTATTGTTACGGCCGCCCTGGATGGGTCTCTTGGCCTGGTTGGTGGCTTTTGCCGTAGCGTTGTCTCGTATTGCCTTGGCCAAGCACTACTTGAGCGATGTGCTCGTCGGAATACTGGTGGCCGAGATTACGACTTGGTTGGTGATACAACGATGGCTGCGTATGCGCAATTCTTGTGTATTGATCGAGAGGCGGGAGTAATTAACCAAAATTGTTGCCTTGCGCGCTTTTCTCCCCTCTCCCTTCGGGAGAGGGGCTGGGGGTGAGGGCGTGATGCTGACGAATCAACAAATTCTTTCCCTCACGTTGCTTTCTATAAGGGATAGTTCCTGTATGAAGTAGTAGTGCCCCCCCCCCCCCCCCCCCCCCCCCCACCCCCCACCCCCCCCTCCCCCGCCCCCCCCGTAAACCCAACCATACAACAACCACCGGCCGCGGGGGCGGGCCGTGGTGTTTTCTTTTTTGCCGCCCCCCCTCCCCCCACCAAAAACTTTTTTTTTGGCTTTTTATATATTTTTTTTTGATTTTTTTTTTTTTTTTTTCTCATTTTTTTTTTTTTTTTTGAAGGGAAAGGACGGCAAAGGTGTGGGCTTGGGGGGGTTGTGGGGGGTTCAGGGGGTGGGCTTTTCGGTTGTGTGGAGGGAATGTGTGGGATTACACGCCGTGGCCTTTCTCGCAAGTGGTGATGTTCTCTCCAAGGGGATCAATTGGCTCAGTATTTATATCGGCAAGAAACCCGCCACTACTCGTTTTCCATATGGGTATGGAAAGATCCAATTTCTCTCTGCCTTGCTAATCGGGATTTTGCTCATAGGCGGGGCAATAGTCTTTTTCTCTCATAATGTGCAACACATTCAGACTGGTCAGATTGCTCCCCCCAGTGGATTTGCGATGGTGTCGGCTCTATTGTTGGCCATCACCGGGGAAATAATGTATCGGATTCTAAGTTGCTCTGCCCAGCGCAACAATAATTCCGCTATCCGTGCGGCCGCTAATGACAATCGCATGGATGCGCTTTCATCGGTAATGGTATTGATTGGGACGTTCTTGAGTTACAGCGGTTGGGTGATTGCGGATCGTCTCATGGCCCTGGCGGTGGTAATTTTCGTTGTGAAAATTGGTTGGGACATCGTCAGGGAGGCGGTACATGGATTGCTGGATCTTGGCCTACCCAGCGAGATAGGGGGGCATATCCAGGCTATTTGCACCGCGATACCACGAATTGACGCGGTGAATTATGTACGCGGTCGTCACCTAGGAGACAATTTCGCTATTGAGATAGAGATTTCTCTTGCCAATGACCTCTCCCTGGCGACAGCAAACGAGATCATCCTGGAGACCAAAAAAGCTATCCATGAGCGCGTACCGCACATTGATACGATTCATGTAACCTTCGTGCCACAACAGGCATAAAGTTATAACTGTACAAAATAGGCGTGGCGGCAATGAATCCGGTGATGGTGTCGGTGTCGTTATTGTTGTGCAGTAACGTTTTTATGACCTTTGCCTGGTATGCACATCTAAAGGAGCTAAACAACAAGCCGTGGTTCATCGCTGCCGTTGTGAGTTGGTTGGTGGCGCTCTTTGAATACCTGCTCCAGGTCCCGGCCAATAGAATTGGTTATACGGTGTTGAGTGTCGGCCAACTCAAGATCATTCAGGAAGTTATCACCCTCTCCATTTTTGTTCCCTTCTCCGTCCTATACATGAAAGAACCCCTCAAGCTCGATTATCTCTGGGCCGGACTATGCCTAATGGGGGCCGTCTTCTTTATGTTCAGAAAGGACTTTCTTACCTAGGCAATTGTTACTCTGGTGGTTTTTAACCGGGATTTGCCTAAGTGGGTAGCCGCGCCTCTCATCAGTGTCCCCGAGAAACCTCGCCCTTGAGGGCGGGGAGGAAAGGGGACGGTTTTCGCCGTCCCGATACCACTTAGTGATTACGTTGATCTTCAACATATTGCTTAATCACATCTAATGGAGCGCCTCCTGCGCTTACTGCAAAATAACTTGGAGACCAAAGCACATCCTTATGGTAACGCTTAACAATATCCGGCCTTTCAATCCGTAGGAATCTACTCGAAGTTCCTTTTAATTTATTAGACCTTATCGGAAACCCCCTACCTAGCTCTGCCGGACAACGCAACCTCATGATTTATATTGACTGTGGTGGGTGATGAGGAGGTTTCCGATAAGGTCTATTATCGGAAACCTCACCCCCCGCCCCCCTCTCCTTAACAGGAGAGGGGGAGAATTATTCCGTTGTTATGCTTAACTCCTCGACGGAACAGGCAAAAAATCTCCCTCTCTCCTGTTAAGGAGAGAGGGTCGGGGGGTGAGGTTTTGGGTTTCCGATAATGTCTAATGACTTCCGGCTTGTTCGCGATCCTCACCAATACGCGACGCAGGAGCGTCGCGGGATGCATTCCCACGCGGAGCGTGGGAACGATGTAACTATTTGTTTTTGTGGAGATTCCCTTAACTTAATGGCAGTGACGCGGAGCGTGGGAACGATGTAACGATGTAACTATTTGTTTTAAGAGAGATTCCCTTAACTTAATGGCAGTGAGTGCTTAGCGTAGGGTGAAAATGTCGGTGACCTAATGAGGAGGCTGCGATGGATGAAGATCTTGTGGCAATGGTTCAGGACGAACTAGAAATCACTAAAGATAGTGGGCGTGGTACGGACGAGGCATTCCATCAATTGATGACGCTCTGCGGTATGGCGTTGTTGCGGTTGCTAGGACTGAATCGAGATGAGACGGAACACTATCATTTTCGCGCCACGGTGTTGAAATCAAAACAGATCCGCCCGGACTTGGAGGCAATTCCCTTATGGCAGAGGGGGCAGCGGGTGTTTATCGAATTTCAGGCCTATTCCGATCCCTGGATACGTTATCGGTTGGTTTCTGCAATCATTTTATCCTGTCAGGCCGAGGAATACCCTGGACCGGTACTCGGGGCTATAGTGTTCAGTAGACATTAGATATGCCCCTAAATATCAAAAGGTAACCTATTGAACAATATAATGATTCC
>CAUYTY010000227.1 GCA_963575655.1 Gammaproteobacteria bacterium
CCTCTCCTGTTAAGGAGAGGGGGTTGGGGGGTGAGGTTTCCGATAATGTCTATTGGTTGCCAGGTCGTACCAAGATCGTGCCCCTTGCCAAGCTCGCAAGGCCCGAAACATCGGCTTGACAGGTGTCGATCACAGCGACGATACTGGCGCGCTCATTTTTACCGTGATCCTTCCGGTAACGTATTGATAAAGAACAAGTAACGCACCAATAGGACAGGATAGGTTATGTTTTAGTCTGTACGAACGATCAATTGGTTATGCCTAACCGAGAGTTGTTGTTCCAGCGATGCGCATAATCACCTAATCTCCCAGCGGGTGGTGCTTTGCCTCAAACCCGTTAACCAAAATTGTTTTATGTAGATAAAAGAAAGACAATAAAATGTTTTTTCTTTTATAAGAAAAAAGACCACCTCATGAAAACAGAAGGGCTTTACGACCCCTGGTTTGAACACGATTCCTGCGGCGTTGGGTTCATTGCGAACCTAAAAGGTAGTAAAAACCACTGGATCGTCGCTAAGGGTATCGAGATACTCGAAAACATGGTTCATCGCGGTGCCGTTGGCGCCGAGAAGAATTCGGGAGATGGCGCCGGAATTCTTACTCAAATCCCCCACGAATTTTTCGTGAAGGTGTGCGCCGACCTGGATATTGTCCTCCCGGCACCGGGAGAGTATGCCGTCGGTATGGTCTTTTTGCCACCTGCTGCCGATTCCGATTCGGGGTGTGGCGAGTGTCGACGTATCCTTGAACAATGCGTGCAAGATAGCGGCCAGGAAGTTCTTGGCTGGCGTCGTGTTCCCACTGTCGATCAAACGCTGGGCGAGTCGGTTATTGCGGTGGAACCGGATATCCATCAGATTTTTATCAAACGTGGAAAGGATACCGTTGACCCTGATGTTTTTGAACGCAAGCTATACGTCATTCGCAAGAGCGCCGAACATCAGATCCATGCCAGTCGTGCCGATGGCGCAAAACATTTTTATATCCCGAGCCTATCCTACAAAACGATATGCTACAAAGGAATGCTTACGCCTGACCAACTGTCAAACTATTATCCCGACCTAATCGACCAACGGTTTATCTCGGCGTTGGCGTTGGTCCATAGCCGATTCTCGACGAATACCTTTCCGAGTTGGCGTCTTGCCCATCCCTTCCGTTTTCTTGCCCACAACGGCGAGATCAATACGCTACGTGGCAACATCAATTGGATGTGTGCCCGCGAGACCTTGCTGGAATCTGATCTATTTACCCCGGACGAGATCAAGAAACTTCTCCCGCTCATCGATGAAACCCAATCGGATTCAGCGATCCTTGACAACGTTGTTGAACTATTGACCCTCTCGGGACGCTCATTGCCGCATGTAATGATGATGCTCATCCCCGAGGCATGGTCGATGGATCGCGAGATGAGCCAGGAGAAAAAGGATTTCTATGAATATCATGGTACCCTCGTGGAACCTTGGGACGGCCCGGCCTCGGTAGCCTTTACCGATGGCAAAATTATTGGCGCAACCCTGGATCGCAATGGTCTGCGTCCCTCGCGTTATCTGCTGACCCACGACGATATTCTTATTATGGGGTCAGAGGCCGGCGTCCTGGAGATCGCCCCAGAACGGATCAAGCAGAAAGGGCGGCTTCAACCAGGCAGAATGTTCGTCGCGAGCCTCGAAGAATCGCGCATCATCCCCGACGATGAACTAAAAACCAGGATCTGCTCGTCTAAGCCCTATGGTGCCTGGTTGGGCGATAATAAGATCGTCGTCGGTACCCTGCCGCTCGTCCAAAAGACACAACAACCAACCCTCTCTACCCTTACACAGCGTCAAGCGGTGTTTGGTTACTCATCGGAGGATCTGGAAACTGTTCTTGCCCCAATGGCAAGCACTGCTCAGGAACCACTTAGTTCAATGGGTAATGATGCCCCATTGGCAGTATTGTCGGACAAAGCGCAAAATCTGTTCAATTATTTCTACCAGCTATTCGCGCAAGTGACTAACCCGCCGATTGATCCAATCCGCGAAGAGTCAATTATGTCCCTGGTCTCGTTTGTTGGGGGCGAGTCTAATTTATTGACTGAGACGCCCCGACACTGTCGCGTCATTGAATTGTCTCAACCGGTCCTAGATGATGATGATCTAGAACGTCTGCGCTGGGTAGACAAAAATGGATTTCTTACCAAAACCATCTCCCTTACGTTTCAGGCGATCCCCGACGAGAATCGGCTTGAAAAGGCTCTCGACCGTATTTGTAAAGAGGCATCTGCGGCCGTCGTTGAGGAGGGCTATAACGTCCTATTGCTATCCGATCGCGGCGTAGATTCTCGTCATGCGGCGATCCCCTCCCTATTGGCAGTGAGTGCGGTCCACCATCACCTGATCAGAAATGGTGAACGTTCGCGTTGTGGTCTGATTATCCAAACGGGTGAGGCCCGTGAGGTTCATCATTTTGCGCTCCTACTCGGATTTGGCGCCTCGGCCATCAATCCCTACCTTGCGTTTGCTTCAATAGAAGAGATGCGTCAAAAGGGCCTCCTGGGCGACCTCAACGCAGAAAAAGCACGTTACAACTTCATCAAGGCTGTCGATAAAGGTTTGTTAAAGATTATCTCTAAGATGGGTATCTCCACCATCCAATCCTATATTGGCTCGCAGATCTTCGAGGCGGTAGGGTTGAATCCTGATCTCGTCGATCGTCATTTCACTGGTACAGTCTCTCGGGTTGGTGGAATCGATCTATCGGTCATTGAGGAGGAAACCCTCCTACGCCACCGCTACGCCTATCCAGAAGAATCGGTACCAGCCTCCGTGCAATTGGAGGTTGGTGGCAATTATCAGTGGCGTCTGCGTGGCGAGCACCACACCTATAATCCCCAGACCATTGCGAAACTCCAGCAAGCAACCCGCTCCGGCGACTATGCCTTGTGGAAAGATTTTTCGCGTGCCTTCAACGCTCCCAGTAATCCCATGAACACCTTACGGGGGCTCATGGAATTTACCAATCTCGATGCGATCCCCCTTGAGGAGGTTGAACCGGTCGAGAATATTATGAAGCGTTTTTTCACTGGGGCCATGTCTTTCGGTAGCATCAGTAAAGAGGCACACGAAACGCTTGCCGTCGCCATGAATCGGATCGGTGGAAAGAGCAATACTGGCGAAGGGGGAGAAGATCCCGAACGCTTTACCGTTGATGCCGATGGCAATGATCGGCGCTCGGCCATTAAGCAAGTGGCATCCGCACGGTTTGGGGTGACCTCGAATTATCTAGTCAACGCCGACGAATTGCAGATCAAGATTGCCCAAGGTGCCAAACCCGGTGAAGGTGGCCAATTGCCCGGGCGCAAGGTAGATAAAAATATCGCCAAGGTTCGCCATTCCACGCCTGGCGTTGGATTAATTTCGCCGCCTCCCCACCACGATATCTATTCTATTGAGGACCTTGCCCAGCTCATCTTCGATCTGAAAAATGCCAACCACTACGCACGTATCAACGTCAAATTGGTGTCAGAGGCTGGGGTGGGTACCATTGCTGCGGGGGTCGCCAAGGGACATTCGGAAGCGGTCCTGATCTCTGGTTTTGATGGAGGTACGGGTGCCTCGCCATTGAGTTCCATTAAACGGGCGGGGCTGCCCTGGGAGCTTGGATTGTCCGAGACTCATCAAGTCCTGATGCGCAATAAACTGCGCTCCCGAATCGTGGTTCAGACCGACGGTAGACTACTCACGGGGCGAGATGTCGCCATTGCTGCGCTGCTCGGCGCGGAAGAATGGGGGACCGCCACCGGGACTTTGATCGTTAGCGGTTGTCTCTTGATGCGTAAATGCCATCTCAATAGTTGTCCCGTGGGCATTGCCACTCAAGACGAGGAGCTTCGTAAATTCTTCCGAGGCCGGCCGGAGCATGTCGTGAATTTCTTCCGATTCATGGCTATGGAGCTGCGCGAGATCATGGCCGCGCTTGGTTTTCGGACCGTCAATGAAATGGTCGGACGCACCGATAAATTGACCGTTCGCAAAGGAATTACCCATTGGAAGGCGCGTCACCTCAATCTTGACCGAGTCCTCTACCGAACGACTCCCAACGACGGTGGCTCCTATTGCCGCGAGGATCAGGATTTCGCGCTGGCGAGTGCGCTGGATAACAAATTAATTGAAATGGCGCGACCCGCCCTAGACCAGAGACGCAAGGTGACTGGAGAGCTTCCGATTCGCAATCTCAATCGTGCCGTGGGTACGATGTTATCTGCTGAGATCTCTAGGAAATACGGTGAGGTGGGCCTGATGGAGGATACGATCCATTTCAAGATGAATGGGTCGGCGGGTCAAAGTTTCTGCGCATTCGGCGCCAAGGGATTGACTCTGGAACTGGAAGGAGAGGCCAATGACTATTTTGGCAAGGGACTTTCCGGGGCTAAGGTGATTCTCTATCCACCGCGTGCCGCCGGTTTTCTCTCCCAGGAGAATGTCATCGTCGGTAATGTTGCATTCTATGGCGCGACCAGCGGAGAGGCCTATATTCGCGGCATGGGGGGGGAACGCTTTTGCGTTCGAAATTCTGGTGCGCAGGTCATTATCGAATCAGTGGGTGACCACGGTTGCGAGTATATGACGGGTGGCCGTGTTGTGATCCTCGGTGCTATTGGTAAAAATTTCGCGGCGGGTATGAGTGGCGGCATTGCCTATCTACTGGATGTCGATGGAAAATCCCGTCAGCGGATCAACCTAAGTATGGTTGAACTTGAGTCGCTGGAAAATCAGAAAGAAATTACGGAGATTAAAGCCGTGATCGAACGCTTTGCGCAATATACCGGCAGCCTAGTCGCGCAAGAGGTGTTAGCAGATTGGGAGGGAAATCTTCCGAAGTTTATCAAGGTGATGCCAACGGATTACAAACGCGCACTGGTGGAGATTGAACAACCTTCGTTGTCCGCCGTAAAGGAGGATCGCTAAGTGGGCAAAGTTACCGGATTTAAGGAATTCCCGCGGAGTACGCACAAATATGCCCCGGTTGCGGAACGCATTAAACACTATTCTGAATTTCTTATCCCGTTGAATAAGTCGGAGGTAGAGATTCAGGGAGCCCGTTGTATGGATTGCGGGATTCCCTTCTGTCATTCTGGATGCCCGCTCGGTAATATCATTCCCGATTTCAATGATCATGTATATGGTCAGCGTTGGGAGGCGGCGCTCCAGACGCTATTGTCTACGAATAATTTCCCGGAGTTCACCGGGAGGATCTGCCCGGCCCCGTGTGAGTCAGGCTGCGTCTTGGGTGTAATCAAACCGATGGTGGCGATTAAGACCATTGAATTGGCCATCATCGAGAATGCCTTTACCTCTGGTTGGATTACACCGCAACCCCCTGTTACCCGTACCGGTAAACGCGTTGCTGTTATTGGTTCCGGTCCGGCAGGTCTTGCCGCTACCGATCAGCTAAATAAAGTCGGTCACCAGGTTACTGTTTATGAACGGGCTAATCGCATCGGTGGCCTGTTGATGTATGGCATCCCGAATTTCAAACTGGATAAAAAGATTGTTCAACGTCGCCTTGACGTAATGGCTGCGGAAGGAGTGACCTTCAAGACTAATACCCACGTTGGCGTTGACCTTCCCGCGAGTGAGATACTCCAGGGGCATGATGCAGTAATCATTGCCACCGGTGCGACGATTCCTCGTGACTTGCCTATTCCTGGCCGTGAGGCAAAGGGTGTCCATTTCGCCATGGATTTTCTCACCCAGAATACCCGCCGGGTGCTGGGAGACAGTATCCCGGATATTGACCTAATCGACGCACGAGGAAAGCATGTTGTCGTTATTGGTGGTGGTGATACCGGGTCGGATTGTGTCGGTACATCGATTCGACAGGGCGCCACAATGGTGACGCAGATCGAATTGCTCCCCAAACCTCCTGCAGAACGTACCGAAGAAACCGCGTGGCCCGCTCATCCCGGCCCCCGAATGTTTAGCACTTCGTCCTCGCAAGAGGAGGGTTGTCAACGTGATTGGTCGGTCAGTTCCAAAGAATTTCTTAAAGACGCTGCGGGCGATCTGACCGGCATAAAGTGCATTCGTTTGGATTGGGAGGACCCGGCAAGATTCAAATACCGTGAACTTCCTGGCACGGAATTTATCCTAAAGGCCGATCTTGTCTTCCTTGCCATGGGATTTCTCTACGCCGACCCCAAGGGGTTGTTGGAGCAGCTTGGGGTGGAGCGGGATGGGCGTGGTAACGTAAAGGCGAACGAATCCGATTATCAGACCTCTCAAAAAGGGGTGTTTGCTGCTGGAGATAGTCGACGTGGCCAGTCGCTCGTGGTTTGGGCAATCTCCGAAGGACGTGAATGTGCCCGCGCCGTAGATAACTATCTTCGTGACGGTAATTCTTCGCGCTTGGAATCTAAAGATAGAACTTTTTGCCAGCGTTCGTGAACCCGGAATCTGAGTCAGGGCGATTCGTTGGGTATGTCTCTGTGCTCATTTCTCCCAAGTGGTTACCCATCCTTTATTCCAAGAGGGATTTACGAAATGAAGGGTGGGTATTGGAAGCCTTTGGGCAAGTCTTGTCATATTTCATTGCTTGGCCCACAGTGCATAACTCACGCAGAAATATTCACTTGCTCGGATTAGAGTGACAGGACATAGATACCACAATGTAAGACCTGCCACCCATGGTTGGAACTGGCGTTATAAACCAAAGATTAAGTTTCGTTAATTTTTGGAACGTCGATGTTTGCGTAGGGCATGAGTCTGCACGAAAGCGAATAGAACTGAATGACTGAGAATATTGGCAAAGGTTGTCAAGCATCTCGTTCTTGCAAAACTTATCCGAGAGAATATTGAAGCGTATCCCGCAATCTCATTCCGGCAAGAACATTACGACATTACTGTAGTACAGAGTCAACTACCCCGCTCTAAAGGGCGAGGCTTGTGAAAGCGAGTCTTGAAGTTGACCAGCTCCGTCGCTTTGCGACGAGACCTTATCGTGGAATCCGCGCAAGCGGTGTATAGGCACTCCGGGATGCTTCCTCAGTTCCGGACACTGCGGTCAGTGGTTAAACAGGCATACGGGGTCGAAGCCAGTGCTGCTGCCAAGGATGGACCCGAAAGGGTACAAAAACCCACGAATAAGCGAGCGAGGGGAGCCACACCGCAAGGTGTGCGTCACTAGGCCCTTACGGGCTGACAGCCGGGAAAGACCGGCAACTTTAAAGATTTTGCTATCCAACGGGGCGGAAAAAACCGTCCCCTTTCCTCCCCGCCCTGAAGGGCGAGGTTTCTCGGGGACACTGATGATAGAGCTATTCTGGATAAAGAATTTGACTGCTTAACTTATACTGTCCGAGGTGTTGGCGGATCGGGAGGCGTTTCACACGTCAAGTCAACAATCTTCAAGTAAATAGCTATCAACTATCGCAATTTGATACGCAAGCTAGAGTTAAATAAAAATCACTGGAATTTTAGTTTGCATGACCGGTAAGAACGCCGGGGAGCCCTCATGAGATACCGAGTAGGATTCACCTGGTTGCTGATTGCCGTAATGATGGCTAGTTGTGGTTTTCATCTTCGTGGCATTGGTCCCGAGGGCCTGCCACCCATATATATCGATGGTGGTAATTCTCGTACCGGGATACGGTTGGAACTCGAACACATTTTAAGAGGATCGGGGGGGCAACTCGTCGCGGTCCGTGACCAAGCCCGAGTAATCTTGCGTCTGACCCAAGAGGATTACCAACGTTGGCCCTTATCGATCTCGCGTCAACTTTCCGTACAAGAATACGAATTAATATATACCGTGGCTTTTCAGATAACCGATATTGCTGGCAAGGCCCTGTCCTCCCTTCAAACATTAAGTTTCACGCGTGATTATTCCTTCTCCGACACCACGCAAGTCTTGGGCAAGGGTAATGAGGAGGCATTGTTACGTCAAGAAATGATATATGACGCCTCACGCCAGATTTTGGCACAGGTTCTCACCATCCTAGAGCGTCAGGAAAAAAGCACCTCACCTCACTAGAATCGACATCTCTGTCGAGTCGCCCGTAATTCTCTCTTCTCCCAACGGAAGGGGATGAGCGGTTCCCATTGCTATTAGTCTTTCTTAAAATCACTATGCGCTTATATCTGGAACAATTGGATCGCCACCTTACTACCGAACGATTAGCGCCCATTTATTTATTCTCTGGCGATGAAACCTTATTGGTGGAGGAGGCTGGCGATCGGGTGCGCGCCGCTGCTCGCCAATCTGGCTGTGTTGAACGCGAGGTATTACATGCCGTTCAGGGGTTCGATTGGCGGATATTGACTCGGGCTGGTGCAAATCTGTCGCTATTTGCCGCGCGTCGCTTGCTGGAACTCCGTCTTCCAACTGGTAAACCTGGTACCGAGGGGACAAAGACGCTAGTTGCCCTAGCGTCTCACCCGCCCCCCGATACGGTGGTCCTGATCTTTTGCCCGAAAATGGAATCGGCTACCCAAAAATCTACCTGGGTAACGAGTCTGGACCGTGCGGGGGTCTTGGTAATAATTCGAACTATCGAGAGTGGCGCGCTGCCTGCTTGGATTACTGCGCGAATGCGTTCGCGCGGTCTTATTCCCGATGCCGAAGCGGTTCGACTCTTAGCGGAGCGGGTAGAGGGAAACCTTTTGGCAGGGGTACAGGAAATAGAAAAATTGCACCTGCTGCGCGGGGCCGGGCCGGTAGATGTCAAGGCCGTGGAATCAGCGGTGGCCGATAGCGCCCATTTCGATGTCTATGCCTTACCCGATGCCTGCCTAATGGGAGACCAGGCCCGTGCGGTGCGTATTCTGCTCGGTTTGCGCGGCGAAGGGATGGAGCTACCCATTATCCTGTGGACTCTGACCCGAGAGTTACGTATCTTGGCGGGGACCATCGTGGAATTAGAACGTGGGAGGAGTGTTGAGCAGGTTTTATCCGGGGTATGGGATCGGCGGCGGCCAATAATGATCAGGGCGTTACGTCGGATTGGTGCGCGGAGAAGTGAGGCCTTATTGCAGCGAGCGGCTCAGGTTGATCGCTATATCAAGGGCAGTCTCCCCGGCGATCCTTGGGGGGGCATGTTAGATCTGGTCTTGGGTTTTTCCAGTACCCCGATCGATAGCATTGGAAACCTCCGTGGGGCAGCATAATCTAACTCAAGTTGCCATCTATTGCCCAATTCAATCGACGACAATATTTATTTTTATCTCAAGAAATGACAGAATAATCAATTGTGTTATGAGCGTCTAAATATGTTGACCAGAACCCCAAAGATTAATCTTGATCGTTCCGAGTATGACGCTCTTTACATATCAGATATACATTTCATTCCAGAGGCATCTAAGTACGGGCAAAATAACCAGCAGTCACTGTTGCTTCTCCTGAAGTCTCTTAAAGATCAGGGGGTGAAGTTTGATAGAGTCTTTATCGTAGGTGATGGAATTGAAAATTGGTTTATTTCGTCCAAGCAGGAGTTTATAAACAATCCGAATCCATATCATATTTTATTCAAGTCACTTGAGCATATATCGAGGAGGCGGGTTTACATTATTGGTAATCACTGTACCCGATCACCCGCCATGATGTTACCCAGAGTAATTAAGTCATATCTAAAGAGAAGAGGTTGGAAGATTTTGAAGGAGTATCGGGATGATAAAGTGGTGGTTATTCACGGTCATCAAGCACAATATGGCAGATTGCAATGGGCGATACTCATTCAACTTGCCTATCTGTTGTATGCGATATTGCGACTAATCCCCGGTGGCCTGAAGTTGTACGAAAGAGTCATTCTCTCCGTGATTGATTATGATAAAACGGCATCCGAAAACGAATATAGTAAACACCAAATGATCCTGATTGAGAAGACCAATCGTGGCAATCGCTGGCTTATCTCCGGCCATACCCACCGCCCGATCCACTTCAAGAAACTAAGGACACTCAATACTGGCGACTGGTCAATCAATAAAACTTTTGTCACACAAAAGGACCTTGATTTTAGGCTGTGGGAGTACGATGAAAGTAAAGGCGTCAGGCTAATTCCTCCTGTTTGAACGAGAGATAGCGCAGCACATCGTTTTGTGGATCTACTGGGGAAACTATGTGCTGACCCTAAAGAATCAGTGTTGACCCAGGTGGCGCGCTAGGGCTCCATCTACGACTGCCAATCCCCGCGAGAGTGGTGTATAAGCAAGAGTCCACCCCAGGAGCACACCCGTTGTATTGGCGGCCATGTCAGCGAATTCGAAGGTGCGGTAACCGGTCATCCCTTGCAATACTTCCAGCATCGCGCCCATTACACATAGAGATAACGCTGGCAGCCATCGTCGATACGGCCAAAGCCAAGTGGCCCAGACCATCTGAATGGTATAGATCAGCAAGTGTCCTACTTTATCAGCATAGGGAAAATTAGCGGATGGCGGAGAGGGGGTCAGCGATAACCACCACACTGTCGCGAGTAGGATTCCCCCCAGCAGCAACCAGCCCCGAAAATAGATTAGCTTCATAATCTTTCTCCGAATATTATTCCGACACTGCCTCTACTCTGAGACCTCTCCATGATAACGAGAAGCCCATTTCCCGCACTCCGCTTACGGCGGATGCGGCATGACGACTTTAGTCGTCGCTTAATGCGTGAGACCCACTTAACTACCGACGATCTCATCTGGCCCACTTTCGTATTGGAAGGCGATCGACGGCGTGAGGCGATTACTTCCATGCCCGGAGTAGCGCGGCTGAGTATTGATGTCCTACTCGAAGAGGTCGCCGAATTGGTAGACCTGGGGGTACCGGCCATTGCCTTATTTCCGGTTACGCCATCCGAGGCCAAAAGCGAAGATGCCCGCGAGGCGTATAACCCAGAGGGATTGGTCCAACGAACGGTGCGTGCCCTCAAAGCGACATTTCCTGATCTGGGGGTAATTACCGATGTAGCCCTCGACCCTTTTACTACCCATGGACAGGATGGGCTCGTTGACGCCTCTGGCTACGTGGTAAATGATGCGACGACTACGGTTCTAGTGCGTCAGGCCCTCTCTCACGCCGCCGCCGGAGCCGACGTAGTGGCCCCCTCGGATATGATGGACGGACGCATCCAGGTCATTCGAACCGCTTTGGAATCCGCCGGTTACGTTCACACCCGGATCCTTGCCTACTCCGCCAAGTATGCCTCGCGTTTCTATGGCCCTTTCCGCGATGCGGTAGGGTCTGCGGCCAATCTTGGCAAGAGTGACAAGTACAGCTATCAGATGGACCCCGCCAATAGCGATGAAGCCCTCCATGAAGTGGCTTTGGATCTGGCGGAGGGGGCGGATATGGTCATGGTAAAACCGGGTATGCCCTATCTGGATGTGGTACTGCGAGTCAAGGAGCATTTCCAGGTTCCCACCTTCGTCTATCAGGTGAGCGGGGAGTACGCCATGCTCAAGGCCGCTATCCAGAATGGTTGGCTCGATGAGGGGGTTATCCTCGAATCGCTCCTCAGTATGAAGCGCGCTGGGGCTGATGCCATCCTGACCTATTTTGCCAAGGACGTCGCCCGATGGTTGCGGCGTTCGGCCTCCTCTAGGTAAGGGTGCGTAGCAAGGCGACATCGACAAAATTCGCCGTACCGGCCTCTCCCGCCAGTACGGTGAAGGGCTGGTCAGGTTCACCTAGATGGTTTAACACCAATCGGGCACCGGTAAAATCCTGTCCATCGGTGTATTCGTTGACGGTTACCAATACCGGAAGCCCTGCGGCACGGGCGGCGCGCACCCCAATGTGAGAATCCTCGAAACCCAAGCATTCTCCTGGATTGACGCCCAGCCGCCCCATGACATAGGAATAGATATCAGGTGCGGGTTTTTTACTGGGCACTACATCCCCTGCCCCGATGCAGCTAAACCAGTCACAACCACCCGTCCCCAGGTTAGACTCCAGTAATGCACGTACATTATGAGGGTTGGTGGTGGTGGCAATCGCCAGTTGGAGGTCAGCAGCACGGGCCTCGCGGAGCAGGCGCAACACCCCGGTACGGAGGGGAATAGCGCAGGTGTCTACCAATGTGGCAAAGAGGCGGGTTTTGGTTACGTAGAGGTCAGCGATCAGTCGCTCTAGATCAGGACGGCCCTGAAAGTCGCGGCGATAACGCTCCACATAGAAGCGCATCCGCTCCTTGCCTCCACTCACCTGGAGCAAGTCGCCGTAGAGTGCGACCGACCATTCCCAATCTAGGCCAGCCTCGGCAAATGCCTGGTTGTAGGCGACCCGGTGACCGTCGCGTTCCGTGTCTGCAAGCGTCCCATCGACATCGAAAATTAGCGTGGTAAGTGCCATGGACTTACTCCAAGAAGGCAAAAGCGATCGGAAGGGACCACTGTAGCACGGAGGGGAACGGAAGGAGCACGTGCCACTGGACCCTTGATGGTGCGCATCCTCGGCTTATTCGATCATCCCGTCTGCCGCGCTATATTCGGCACGATTCGCCGTGGGGTATTTTTCCGTTCTATGAGTAATGGTATAGGGGAACCAGGTTTCTATTGAGAGAACGTGCAAGATCGACGGTAGTCCCAGTGACTACAGGCAATATCTTTGAATAGGGAACGACGACGCAGAAAACCTTTGGTAACCTGTACTCTCACCACGCCGAACTTAGATTGAACCATCGTAAACGGTTACGATCCGTTACCAGGAAAAAACACCTCTCGACATGAGCCCTAAACCAGTATTTTCCGTTGCTACCAAACCACTATCCACTGCCGTTGTATCACCAGCGACGATTGGTCGCTTTCGAGTGCTACGCGAACTTGGCAAGGGTGCACAGGGGGTGGTGTACCTGGCACAGGACCCACAGTTGCAGCGTAATGTCGCGATCAAGACGTTGCGCCTCCAGTTTAAGGAGCTCAGGGAACAGCAGACGATGTTGCTGCAGGAGGCGCGTACTGTCGGCCGCTTGAGTCACCCCAACATTATTTCCATCTACGAAGCAGGAGAGTTCGAGGGGCGTCCCTACCTGGTCTTTGAATTCGTGGATGGTTTATCTCTTAAGGAATACCTGAAGAAGAACGGACCACTACCGATCTCGCGCAGCTTGGGAATGATCAGCCAGATTCTGGCGGGGATTGCCAATGCCCATGAACATAATATATTGCATGGAGATCTAAGTCCGCACAATATTATTGTCGACCGTAATGGTGTCCCGCGTATTATGGATTTTGGTGTTGCACGTTTTATTGGATCGCGCCAGGATGCAACTCTAGGGATGTGGGGTTCGTTGGCCTATATGTCCCCCGAACATTTTAACAATAGCCCCTTAACCGGAAAGTCCGATATTTTTGCGATCGGTTTAATCTTATTCGAAATGCTCATCAATCAACCGGTCGTCCAATCAGACAACCAGTTTGCCATCATCAACGCCATTGCCAACCATCCTATTGAGCCGCCCTCGGTACGTAATTCCGCGTTGGATAAAACCCTCGACGATATCGTAATGCGGGCCTTGGAAAAGGAACCAGAGGCCCGCTACGAAAGTGCCGACGCTATGCGCAAGACGATTGAAGAATATTTGAGCATAGAACAGCAGCAAACCAACGGAAAATCAGAGGGCACTACCAGTAAACAGAGTGCCCTAGACTTTTTGTTGCGTCGTATGCGGTTCAAAATGGATTTCCCTGCACTTTCTCACCATATTATGGAGATCAATAAGAAGGCCGCTAGTCTTGATCAGACATCGGCAGCGGACCTGGCTAATGTGATTCTGAAAGACTATGGGCTGACCAGTAAACTACTCAAATTGGTCAATTCCTCGTTCTATCGTCGCTCAACTACTCGTATTAGTACTGTCTCGCGTGCCGTAACGCTGCTGGGTTTTGAACAAGTACGTACTGCGGCACTGGGTCTCATGTTGATGGAGCATATCCGCAACGGACAACAACGTGAAGAACTCAAAGATGAGGTTATCACCGGTTTTCTTAATGGTGTTATTGGCAAGGACATGGCGGAGCGGATCAAATTCAAGGAACCGGAAGAGGCTTTTATCTGCTCAATGTTTCACAACTTGGGTCATCTATTAACTATTTATTACTTCCCAGAGGAACATGCGGAGATCAAGAACCTCATCGAGAGAAAGGGGATCAGTGAGGATACCGCCACCAATTCGGTATTGGGCCTGAGTTATGAGGACCTTGGTCAGGGAATTTCCCAAGCATGGCAGTTTCCAGATAAGATCTCACTGAGCATGAGATCGTTGTCAGAGGGAAAGGCCGCGAAACCATCTACCGACACCGACCTATTGCGTCTTTTGTCAAATTTCTCTAGCGAATTAAGTACGGCGGCGACCAGTGCCGATGATAAGCGTGCCGAACAATTGAAAGGGATTGTTACTCGTTTCGGTGGTGCGTTGCCGGTCACTGCTAAGAACATTGACGAATTGGTCAATACCGCAGCCAGTAATGTACGCAAATATGCTGATGCCCTAAATATTCGCTTGGAGAGTAGCCCCTATTACAAGCGGTTGATCCGGGCAATCACGAATAGTACCTCTGATGCCTCCCCAGGACCTGCCGCAAGCGCATCGGCCACAGGTACCGCCAGCCCGAGTCCCGGCGGCTTTGGTGCCGAGATGACAATGCCAGCGGGTATGGGGCAGGGAGATACCTCATCTTCCCCGGAAGATACTCCTGAGCGGATTATGCAGGACAGTATCCAGGAAATTTCCAATGCCTTGCTTGAAGAATATAACCTAAACGAGATCCTGATCACTATCTTAGAAACTATCTACCGGGGTTTTGGTTTTTCCCATGTCTTATTTTGCGTGCTCGATAAAAATCGGGCAACGGTTAACGTTCGCTTTGGATTCGGTAATGAGATTGAGGAGATTACCCGTGGAATGAAAATCTCATTGAAAAACAAGCCGGATGTCTTTAATATCTCAATTAGCCAGGGGCGCGATATAATCATCTCGGATATTGATGACAAATCATTTTCTTCGTTTATCCCTGGTTGGTTTCGTAATCTGGTTTCGGCGCGAAGCGTTTTGCTTTACCCAATTATGGTTAATGGTGCTCCAATTGGACTTATCTATGCTGACCACGATCGGTTGGGTGCGTTGGGGGCGGGAACACCGTTGACCTTACTAAAGACGTTGCGTAATCAGGCAATCATGGCAATCAAACAAAAGGCCTCCCGTTGACGATGGGAGAATATGCCGAATGGTGTCACAGCGGACATTCGGTGTCTCTACAGGCAGACTAAACTGCGGCTATGGACCTTATTTCGATTCTCATTGCCCTGGCGCTTGATTATACGGGGCTGCGCCATGTTGGTAAGCGTCTTTTATCTACCCTGGTCGATTCATTGTGTAGCGACGGTGGGCTGACCGGGCTGATCGTGACAATATCCGCTGTGTTTCTGGGGCACGCTTTATTTCGAGTTCTGTCACCAGTTTTGGGGGGGATCTTCAGTACGGTAGTGTTATTGGGCTGTTTGGGCGTGGGAGAATTGATAGCAGGGGTGGGCGAGTATTTGAGGATGCGTAGTCACGGCGATGAGGAGGGGGCACGTCAGGTGGTCTCTGCCATGATTGGGCGAGATATTTACAGCAGCGATGCACGTCTGACCCGAGAAGTATTAACTGGAATATTGGTGGAGGGACATGCCCGAGGGGGGAGGGTAGTGTTTTGGTACCTTGTTTTGGGTCCCGCTGGGGCGTTATTGGCGGCCATTTTCCGTAACAGCAATCGACCGACCTGTGAGGCAAAGGGATATGCCTCGCCTTTTGTCGAAACCCTCTGTTGGGGTTTCGATTGGCTTCCCTCACGACTTTCTGCATTATTCTACGGACTGGCCGGTAGTCTTACCCATGCCTTCGGCCAGTGGCGCGCCCAAGCTGGAAATTGGAATGATCTGAATAGTACTGTTCTGGTCGCCAGCGGAACGGGTGCTTTACTCTTGGAGATCGAAACTGCTGACGACTCGCTTGCTAGAGCGACAGCGGAGGATCAAGATGCAGCAGTAGATAATGCTCTTGCTTTAGTTATGCGTGCCCTTGCGATATGGGTAACGGCAGTCGCCCTGATTACCGTGGGTGGCTGGTTAAAATAACCAAGAACAAACCAAGATGAGACATAATCGGAAACGAGTAGAGCCATACGGCACGTGGCCGATATCCTTCTGCTTAAAGCAGATACAACAACCATTACCGATCGATACTAATGCCGAACCAACCAACACAGATTTTTGAAACATTCCCCAACCCGTCTCTCGGACGCGATTACACGATTCATATTCGGATTCCGGAGTTTACCTGTCTCTGCCCGAAGACTGGGCAACCAGATTTCGCCACGCTGTATTTAGATTACGTACCCGCTACATTTTGCGTGGAACTTAAATCCCTCAAAAATTATATTTGGTCCTATCGCAATCAAGGGACTTTTCACGAGGCAGTAACCAATCATATTTTAGATGATCTGGTAGCGGCGCTTGCGCCGAATTTCATGCGTCTACGTGCGGAATTCAATGTCCGTGGCGGTATCTATACCACAGTGGTTGCCGAATACCGGGCCACTCACTGGACACCACCAATGCTGGTGACGCTACCGTAATTCGTGAAGAGTTCTAACCGCCCATCGGTACCATGCGCCTTACTCCCGAGCAAATTCAATTAATAAAATCCATCGTATCCAGAATTATTGATGCGGAAAGCGAAGTATGGCTGTTTGGATCACGGGTTGACGATAGTGCATGTGGCGGAGATATCGATCTATTCATCGAGACCACCCACATTGTCTCCAACCGAGTAAGCACGCTGTGCCGACTGGAAGGCGCACTGGTTATTGGATTAGGCGATCGAAAGATTGATGTACTACTTAAAGATGCGCGCACGGTAGACGCCCCAATTTTTCACGTAGCCAAGCGCCAGGGGATATTGCTATGAGTTTGAGCTATTTGGCCGAATATGCGGATGCCGCACGGTACGCTCTCGTTCTTGCCAATCGAGAATTATCACGCCTACGCTACACCCACACCACCCTATACGCGGAAGCTATTAATCTTGAATGGGTTGAGGCACTAACCAAGCGAGAGGATCTCGCGGAGAAGATTGACGCATTTGTCGGTCGTTTTGGACGACTACAGGATCACCTTGGTGAGAAATTACTACCCGCATTTGCCAGGTTGGTGGGTGGACAGCCTAAATCACTGTTGGATGTTCTGACCTTTTCCGAGCGTATGGGGTGGGTCGAGAGTGCGGAGGAATTCATCAGCACGCGCAAACTCAGAAATCTGTTGGTGCATGAATATATGATCACACCCGATATCTTTCTTGAAGCGCTGCTCTCGGCAAAAGCGGCCACTGAATTACTTTTTCGTGTCGTCGCCAATATCAACAAGAGGCAGTAGCCTGCGGCGTTATTCCTTCTGAATAGCCCGCAGGGTCCTTCGTGTGGGTATAGGTAGAGTAAAAGCAAACAGGTTCATCGTTTGTCTACCTGGAACCAGCCTAATCGATGGAATATATGGAAAAAATCAACCAGATCGCGGAATTGTCTATTATTATCCCCACGTACAATGAAACCGCAAATATTATTCCAATCGTTGAGGCCATCAACAATGCGTTGCCGCAAGCGTGCTGGCAAATCATTTTCGTGGACGACGATTCCCCAGACGGTACTGCAGAGACCATTGGAAGGTTGGCCAAACGAGATTCACGGATTCGTCTGATTCACCGCATCGGCAGAAAAGGGCTGTCCTCTGCCGTAATTGAAGGCATGATGGCTAGCACCACTGAATATGTGGCGCTCATGGACGCGGATCTTCAACATGATGAAACCTTATTACCTACAATGCTGGATACGCTACGTAGTAATAACAGCGATCTAATTATCGCCAGTCGATATATGGAGACCGCTAGTACCGGTGAATTACCTATCTATCGTAGATCCCTGAGCGTCGCTGCGATACGGCTCACTGAATTATTCCTAAAGACACAACTCAGTGACCCGATGAGCGGCTTTTTTATGATCAGAAAAAGTTTATTGGAACGAGTGGTGCGTCAGTTGTATGGACGGGGTTTTAAATTATTGCTGGATATCTTCTCAGCTTGTTCTGCAAAAGGTATCTCGGTCCGGTATCTTGAACTACCATATACGATGCGCTCCCGAAAGTTTGGGGATAGCAAACTGGATATTGGTATTGGTTTTGATCTGTTATTCTTAATATGCTATCGATATTTTCTTGGGGTCATCCCGGTGCATTTCTTTGCATTCTCCTTGGTGGGATTGCTTGGGGTTGGGGTGAATATGGCCCTCCTTTGGTTCTTCCTGAAGGTCACTACTCTGGAATATACTTTTGCTTATGTGGCGGCCCTTTATATTACCATGACCAACAATTTTCTATTGAATAATCAGTTTACCTTTCGTACGCAACGGTTGCTGGGACGGCGGTTAATCAAAGGACTATTTGGTTTCTTTGCTGCTTGTTCTGTCGGAGCGATCGTATCCGTCGGGGTGAGTAGCTTGTTATTTGAAAAATTCAATCTTCCTTGGTGGTTAGCCGGTTTAAGCGGTATGCTGGTCAGTGCGTTCTGGAACTTCGCTAGTTCATCAACCTTTGTGTGGAATTCTCCCGATAAGAAAGGGTGAATTGTATAGGAAAATTCCTAATCTGCTGTGTAAATTTTATAAAGGTAGTCATGTTTTTCCATCGCATAGTCAACAAATTTCATATTATTTCCGTTGCGATATTTGCCACGCTGTTTTTGCTTTATGCGTATACCTCACCTAAGGTAATTGCGCTTTACGATGATGGAAATTTCATCCTCAGCAGTTACTTTCTGACTCCTGCCTATCCTCCGGGTTATCCCCTATATATTCTCCTCGCAAAATTGGCGACCTATGTTCCGGTTGGCGCTGTTGCGTACCGTGTTCATCTGTTAAGCGCACTATTTGGCGCATTGACTGGTGTGGCCCTTTGGCTGATTGTCAAGACGCTGACAGAAAACAAAAAAGTCGCCCTGATCGCTGCCTTGAGTTTTGGTGTTTCTCGCGTTTTTTGGTCAGAGTCGATTATCGCAAAATGTTACACTCTTAATAACTTTCTATTTTTTACCATGCTCTTGCTGGCCATTAGAATTCACCGAGACAGTAGCGGTGGCGCGGATATGGGCGATAAGAACCGAATTTTGATGACCATAGCGACCTTTTTCTTTCTCGGCGGGTTGGCGTTAAGCAACCACTGGCCTTTAACCGTATTGTATGGCATCGTCTTTCCCTATTTCTTTTGGGAGGTTAGATTTCTAATTCTTAAAAATCTTTTTTGGCTGTTACCATTGTTATTGATTGGTTTGTCACCCTATCTCTGGATGTGGTGGCGTGGACAGCAACCTCTGCCGATCAATATCGTTGGGTTATTGCCCTTTGAATCACTCGGCGATCTATTTTCTTACATTAGAAGAGATATCTTTGCGGATGTTGACAAGAACGAGGCGGCTACCGTCTCTGACAAGATTCAATTTATTGCTCTTTCCGTTCGGGAATGGAATTCCCAATATAGTTGGTTAGGCGTGCCATTAATTCTGCTTGGGTTAGATTACGCCTGGAAAAATTACGATCGAAGAATTGTGGCGAATCTTTTGGTGGGGTGCCTGGTTCCGCCAATTATTATGCTATGGAGAATTAACTTTACCTATGACTATTCGGAGGTAAATTTTTTTAAGTTTTATTTCGTGATTAGTTATGGTCTCGCTTCCTGGTGGTTTGCCACAGGAACTATTGTGGCAGTAGAATTCTTGGCTAGTAAGAAACACTGTCAGAGATCGGGAGCCCAGAGGGGGTGGGGCATGATTGGGGTGGGGATTGTTTTGGGCGTGGTATGGCTAAGTAATTTTACGATCAATGATCGGAGTCATTATAACTGGACGGAGAAATATACCCAGATCTTGCTTGAACTAATACCAGCGCATGCTCGAGTATTCATTAGCGGTCAGGAGACTCCGCTATTAGGTTATTATCATTTCATCGAACAACTACGACCTGACTTGACATTGTATGATGATACTAATTTCTTTAATAATCTCCCCTTTGGTCGAGAAATCAAGAAGGAGATCAGTCGCGGGGGCGGGATTTCGGGAGATAAAATAGCAAAAAATCAGACTGCTATTAGGGAGAGATTAGCTAGTTTTATTGATTCCTCGGGGGGCGCGCCAGTTATCATGGTAACCTCCTCTGAGATGAATGACCTCCTCGACCAGGTTAATCCGACCTTTGGCTTATTATCACAACTCGTAACGGATCCAAACCACAAACACTTCGCCGCTACCATCTTTGATGAGCGTCATCTAATGGCTATAGAAGATCTGATAAATTATCCTCAGGCGATAACCGACCCTTGGACGATAATAGAACGTAGTCGCATGATCAGGATATACAACTACCTCGCGGTCTGTTTGAATCTTCAAGAAAAACACCAGATCGCCATGCCCGCAGAAGATAGGATTGCCCCGCTATTCGCAAAGCTCGGTAGCGTGGAAGGGTATGTGATGTGCCATAACGATCTAAATGCCGCAGCAAAAATTCTCGAATCAGCACAACCTTTCCTTACTTCGGATATCGATAAATTCACCTTGGCTGAATATTATAAATATCGTGGTGAGATCCAATCTATTCGATTTGGTATCAATCCACAAGCGATTCAGGATCTTTCCAATGCTGTAGCGATATATCCATTTCCCAAAAATCTAGCATTGCAACAGCTCCTCAAAATATACGCGTCGAGTGGTGATGCAATTAAATTTCATAAAACCGCCGATCGCTATCTTAAGGGGAACCACCCTGCTTGGTATGCCGACCTGGAAGTGTTGCTATATCAAAATCAGCGCGTCCCGGATACTAAAGATATTGCGAAACATCCTCATTAACTAGGGCAATCATCGACCCAATGGATGTCGTCATGGGTTTCAACCTGCGAAGGTTCCGGGTCAACGTGGGGAAACAGTTGCAGAGCACCTTCCGCCCTGTACCTGTTCTGTCATTTTCTGACCTTTTGCGTCACCTTGTGTCAGTTTCAAGATGAGATCTCATCGTCATTCCAGGCTCTTGGTGAGGGAGGACTCTCCAATTTTTCCTACGAATAAACAATTGCTTGGTATCTAAATTTAGATGGGTTTGGGCAGGCTACGCATGGTGTGGCATGGAACATGCCTCTGGACAGAAGACACCGGCGACCCTAAATCAACCCATCTCTGCCGGTGCAGCAACCCCCTACGAGGAGATTTCATCATGTACCAGAAGCAAGAAGGTTTTACCCTGATTGAGTTGATGATCGTGGTCGCGATCATCGGCATCCTGGCTGCCGTAGCCATCCCTGCCTACAGCGATTACACCATCCGTAGCCAGGCATCTGAAGGTATCGCCATGGCCGACGAGCCCAAAGCCGCTATTGCCGATTTCTGGAATAACAAGGGCCATGTGCCTCTTAACAATGCGTCTGCTGGTGCTGCAACTGCCGCCAGCTATACGGGCAGCTACGTGTCCAGTATTGCTGTTGCAAGTGGCGTAATTACCGTTACCTACGGCGGAAAGATCAATAGTAAGGCTAGCGGAAAGAAACTTGACATATATCCCATGGCCAACAATGCGGGCAACTTGGTATGGGTGTGTGGTACCGCAACAGCTCCTGCTAGTACTACGCTGCCGACTGGATTGAGTGCTGCGCCGAGCGCCACCAATATCGACGCGCGTTACCTGCCAAGCGCCTGCCGTCCCTAATATTTCTTGAGTTGCATGAAAATGGGGACATCCTGTCGTGGGATGTCCCCGTTTTTGTTAAGGGCGAAGGATTGTTCTTTTCTAAATTATCAGAAGCAAGCTATCTCCCTCAGAAAAATCGAAAGTCGAAAACTACACCACGATACGTCTATCACTTTATAGAGGCTATACGATGTTATGGTGCGCATCTTTAAGCAGAGACTTTCTCGAGGACCTCTATTATTGAAGTAAAAGATTATGTACCTTTTATTTCACATTGCGGATTCAAACTCGAAGTGCAACTCTTGAATTAACAGTTAGTTGAGTGA
>CAUYTY010000228.1 GCA_963575655.1 Gammaproteobacteria bacterium
GTGAAGGATAATGGATACAGACACTTATCTTGTATCTTACGTCGAACTCAGGTTAATATAGTCATTACCCGTTCCCGCGCTGATAATATTATTACCGTTTCCTGCGGTGATGCTGTCATTACCGTCGTTACCGTTGACAGTGTTGTTGCCGTCATCGGCGTTAATTTGATCGGCTTTCGTACTCCCCTGGATTACGTCATTACCATAGTTGCTGTCGATAATGAGTCCTTGTGATTGATTGGAGCCATCGATGGTATCGTCGCCAGCCCCGGTATAGATAATCTCGATACTGGTAGTGGTTAAGTTAATGGAGATCCCGGTATCTGATTCGGCATAGGTGGTACCGATACTCAGGGTATCTATGCCCAAGCCACCGTCGATGGAGGTAACCAAACCGCTGACGTTTATGTTGTCGTCACCGGCCCCACCGATAACTGATCCGCCGCCAAACCCTGCATCGATGGAGTCGTTGCCGTCACCACCATCGATAATATCGTCACCAGTTCCTCCGGACATGTTGTCGTTTCCGTTTCCGCCATAGATGAGATCCGCACCGGCATTTCCATATATGGTATCGTTTCCGTCATCTCCATACAGGGTGTCTTTACCCTGGCCACCGCTGATATTATCGTTCCCGCTATCACCATGAACAGTGTTTACCCCGTTCCCCGCGTTAATGTAATCATCACCATTTCCTCCTCTGATGATGTCATGGCCGTTTCCGGTGGTGATGCTGTCGTTACCGTCGTTGCCACTGACCGTATTGTTATCTTCGCCGGCGTTGATTTGGTCGGCTCTCGCGCCGCCCTGGATCACATCATCGCCGAAGCTGCTATCGATGGTGAGTGCTTGTTGTTGAGCGGATCCGTTGATGTTATCGTCACCAACTCCGCTATAGATATTTTCGACACTTGCGGTAGCCAGGTTAATGGAGATGCCGGTATCTGATTCGGCATAGGTGGTGCCGATACTCAGGGTGTCTGTGCCCAAGCCACCATCGATGGAGGTAACCAAATCGCTGACGTTTATGTTGTCGTCACCGGCCCCACCTACAACCGATCCGCCGCCAAAACCCGCATCGATGGAGTCGTTGCCGTCACCACCATCGATAATATCGTCACCAGTCCCCCCGGATAGGTTGTCGTTTCCGTTTCCGCCATAAATGAGATCCGCACCGGCATTCCCATATATGGTATCGTTTCCGTCATCCCCATATAGGGTGTCTTTGCCCTGGTCACTGCTAATGTTATCGTTTCCGCTATCACCATGAACAGTGTTTATCCCGTTTCCCGCGTTAATGTAATCATCACCGTTTCCGCCACTGATGATGTCATTGCCATTTCCGGTGGTAATATTGTCGTTATCGCCGTTGCCGCTGACCGTATTGTTACCTTCGCCGGCGTTGATTTGGTCGGCTCTCGCGCTGCCCTGGATCACATCATCGCCGAAGCTGCTGTCGATGGTGAGTGCTTGTTGTTGAGTGGATCCGTTGATGTTGTCGTCACCAACTCCGCTATAGATGTTTTCGATACTTGTGGTGGCCAGGTTAATAGATATACCGATATCGGACTCGGCGTAATAGGTACCGATATACAGAGTATCTATACCCAGACCACCATTAATTGAGCCAATTAAATCGCTGGCGTAGATGACATCGTCACCGATCCCGCCCTTAACCGAACCACCACCGAACCCTGTATCAAGGTGATCGTTGCCATCTCCACCGTCGAGAATGTCGTCACCGTCGCCGCCATATAAGGTATCATCGCCAATACCGCCGAATAGGGTGTCGGCGTCGGCCTCACCGTATATCGTATCGTTGTCTGCTCCGCCGGTTAATTTGTCTGCTCCGTCACCGCCGTAGATAGTATCGTTACCGTTTCCTGCATCGACTGTGTCATTCCCACCCAGGCTGGTGATGTAATCGTCTCCCGCAGTTGCGGGACCTCCTGTAACATTGATGGATACGGTAAGTGTGGTAATGGTGTCTTTATTATTGGTACCAGTGATTGTTGCCATTGATGGGCCTCGTTTATTTGGTGTTACTGGAAAATATGGATGATTGATCAGAAATTTACGTCAAAGTACTTCTCGAAAAAGAAAGATAGTATCGGTTGCGTAGTGTCAGAACCATGCTTGGTTACGTTCTGGCGCCACTCGATCGGTAAAATTCTTTCACAAATTACTTGGGATGTATAGACCGTATGATTTTTATGTGCTAGCTAAGTAGCCTAGTAGTAGTGAAGTGTTGACGTCGGTAACGTTGTTTTTGATCTGAATACTGTCCTTGTTTCTACAGTAGACCTTATCGGAAACCTCCTCATCACCCACCACAGTCAATATAAATCATGAGGTTGCGTTGTCCGGCAGAGCTAGGTAGGGGGTTTCCGATAAGGTCTAGTGTTTTGCGTTGATACGCATTATCTTGTTGTGAAAATTTATCAGACCCCACGAGTAAAGATTCAGAGAGCGCAATACTCTGTTCTAGTCCAGAGTCTTGAATGAACAGAAAGTTAAATAAGAACAAAGGGTAAGATGACTTCGATGATGGTTGGAGGGTTGCACTTAACCAGGTGTTTTGTATGACCATAAAAAAATTTTATGTCAGGATTGTTTTGTGTTATCGTTGCTATTCCAGATTCCACTGAGGAGATTATCAGCGGTGAGCCAGTTACCCATCGATGCGCGTGAGACGGCGCGCGAAGAGTTGTTTGGTGTTGTTTGGACGCGTGATCTGAATACAGTATTCAACAATATTGCGCCGTATTATGATGTGGCGAACTATGTGGCAAGCTTGGGATTATGGGGATGGTTTGGACGTAGTTTTATGAAAACAATCGAACTGCATCCGCATGAGCGAGTATTAGATGTATGTGCGGGTACTAATGCAATGGGCATTGCACTTCTAGAACGTGAACCTACGCTTGAAATGCACGCCATGGATCGCAGCGCAGAAATGCAGAAGGTTGGCGAACGTAATGCGCTGGCGCGTGGTTTCCACATCCAAAGTACTATCGGTGATGTACATACTTTGCCATTCCCAGACAATCACTTCGATGTAGTTACCCTCCAATTTGCCTCGCGGCATCTACGGATACGTCAAGTCTTTGCTGAGATTCACCGGGTGCTTAAACCGGGTGGACGTTTCTATCATTGCGATATGCTGCGCCCCACTAATCGCATTATCGAAGTTGCCTACTACAGTTACCTGCGTTTTGTTTTATGGTTCACCGCCTTTGTCTTCCGTAGCGGAGAGACCGCGCTCAACTGTAAGAAATACTTTGTCAATGCGTTGCGGACATTCTACACCGTGCGGGAATTGTTCGACGTGTTGACAGATCTAAACTATGTCAATGTTACGGAAAGGACCATCTTTTCGGGTATGCTTGGGTTTCATCGTGCGGTTAAGCCGTTACCGAGCAACGATACGGCTGCCTAGCCAGCAACGTAAGATTGCGTAGAAGCGATATTCGAAGGGGCTTAATCGGCATTTCGGCAAGTTGGTGACTCAAGTTGCTACCTTTGGTCCAATTCAACCGTCATTCCGGTAAAGATTATCGGAATGATGGCCCGACGGATGAATTTAAAACATATCGACGGGGTCCACATCTAGCGACCAACGTACCCGTCGATTCGTAGGGAGAGTTTCCAGGGTGGGTGCCCAGCTATTTAATAATCTCTGTAGATCGATACGGCGCGTTGCTTGGAGTAGGAGTTGGGCGCGGTAGCGGCCTTCCCGACGTTCCATGGGGGCCGCTAGCGGTCCGTAGACTTGGACGGTCCCGTTGGCGATTAGTGATATGGCGTGATCCTTTGCCTCCTGTAAAAAGGCCATGGGAACGTGCTGTTTCGTTGCCTCGGCCCGCAATAGGGCGAGTGCGCTATAAGGGGGCCACTCCGCTTGGGCACGTTCCGCCAGGGCGGTTCTAGCAAAGGCTGGATAACCCCCGGTAATCAGGATATGTAGTAGCGGATGATCGGGGTTATGGGTCTGGAGCAAAACAAGGCCGGGTTTATCAGCCCGACCGGCTCGTCCAGACACCTGGACCAGAAGCTGGGCCAATCGTTCGGAATCGCGAAAATCCGCACCGTAGAGACCTTGATCGACGTTTACTACCGCCACCAGGGTGACCTCGGGAAAGTCGTGGCCTTTGGCGAGCATTTGGGTACCGATCAGGATCTGTGCTTGTCCAGTTCGAATCTCGTTGAGCAGTGCGTCAAGGGTGCCACGTCGGCGGGTGCTGTCGCTGTCAATTCGTACCAGCGGGTGGTTGGGAAAGCGTTTAATCAATGCCTGTTCGAGACGTTCGGTCCCTGCCCCCAGCGGGCGGAGGGCGACCGTGCCGCAACTCGGACAGGTGCGCGGGGCAGGGGTCTCTGCCCCGCAGTGGTGGCAACGCAGTCGCCACTCCTCACGATAAAAGGTGAGGCGTGCGTCGCATCGCTGACACTCTGCCGTCCAACTGCATTGGTGGCACAGCAGTACTGGTGCGTAACCACGACGGTTGAGAAAGACCAGGACCTGCTCCCCTCGTCCCAGATGAGTTTCCATCACCTTTAACAGCGGTTCGGCAAGGCCGTGATAGAGGGTTTTGCAGCGTAGGTCGATGAGCCGAATTGTGGGAGGGACCGCAGAGCCCGCCCGTTGGGAGAGGGTAAGGAGGCGATAACGGCCCGACTGGGCGTTGTACAAGCTCTCCAGCGCGGGCGTGGCAGAGCCCAGTAGCACCGGTATCTGGGCGCGTTGGGCGCGTACTATCGCGAGATCGCGGGCATGGTAGCGGAAACCTTCCCACTGTTTGAATGACAGGTCATGTTCTTCATCGACCACGATCAACCCTAAGCGCGGTAGAGGCGTAAAGATGGCGGAACGGGTACCGATGACCACGTTTGCCTCTCCACTGGCGGCAGCGCGCCATGCAGCGCATCGAGCAGAGTCGGGGAAGCGCGAGTGGATCACCGCCAGAGAAGTGGCAAGGCGTCGATGGAAGCGGTCCACGAGTTGCGGGGTGAGTCCGATCTCAGGGACCAGTATCAGGGCTTGGCGTCCCCTCATCACTACTTGGCGTACGATCTCCATGTAGACCTCGGTCTTTCCGCTACCGGTCACCCCCTCCAAGAGTAATCCCTGAAAACCTGCCGCTTCAGCGACGGCCGCTACCACTGCCTGCTGGCTCGGGTTCAGGGGAGGACCAGGTTCAGCGGGGCAAACGGGGAACATTACGGAAGATGCGAGGTCTGTGCAACGTTCGACCAATCCTCGTTTATGCAGGGCGTACAAGGCCCGCAGGACCGCGTCACCAAGTTTTTTGGGCGAAGACTGCTGGGCAGCAGGGGAGGGGGTTGGATCCTCGGCGGAGGTTATCAAGCCCTCGGGTAGAGGATTGGGGAGACCTTTGAGGAATACCTCTGGGTGCTGATGTAGGTAGGAGAGCACCTCTGCTTGGCGTGGGGTGCGGGCGAGTTGAATTGTTGGGTCGGTGGTGCGGCCATCGGTGGTGAGGCGCCAACCGCTGGCGGGGCGTGGTGTTGTGGTGGGTTGATCGACGCGCAAGCAAGCGGGGAGGGCGCTCCACAATACTTCGCCGATGGGGTAATGGTAGTAGTCGGCCGCCCACCGCAGTAGACCCAGGACCTCGGCAGGTAGTACCGGTAAGGAGTCCAAGAGCGCAAGGGCGTGGAGCAGCGGTCGCTCGATCCGTGAACTGGTAGCGACTGCAAGCAGTACCCCTACGTGAGTAGTACGTCCAAAGGGTACGAATAACCGCACACCTGGTACGAGTAGTGCCTCGTCGGTGTCGGGCGGTGGCAGGTAGTCGAAATCGCGTAGCAGCGGGCAAGGGACCGCGATACGTAGAACAATAGAGGTTTGAGGTTGCACTACTTTTCTGGTTGTTCTGGAGGTTTGAGGAGAGAACTATTTCCTACCATCCATGGCGCTTGGATTCCGGCAATTCCTGCCGGAATGGCGACCTGACGAGTTATGGGTAGCAACTCTGGCAATCTTTCGAGTTGCAGAATACAAAACCGAGGGTTTCCGATTAGGCGTTATTTATCAGACGTTCCAATCAAGCGGAAACCAGTGTAGCTGTTTCGATTATCCGGTGCCTCACGATAGCGAGCGGCTGAGCGCATCCAATGTTGGAGATTGTACCAAGAACCGCCACGCAGGCTGCGAAGATTTCTATTATCCTTCCCTACGCAGCGGTTTTCAGTGCCGTCATAGCTATTAGCGTATATTGAACACATCCATTTCCACACATTCCCCGTCATATCGAATAGGCCCCATGGGTTGGATGAGAAGGAACCCGCTGGTGCTGTTTGGGTATTGTCCCATTGACTACCGCAACCATCACAGTTGGCCCGAATACGCTCTAGCCCATTTCCCCACCAGTAGGTGGTCATGGTCCCGGCACGCATGGTGTATTCCCACTCTGATTCGGTTGGTAGGCGATATTTGCGACCGCTTTTATAACTTAACCAGGCTGCAAATTCCTCGGCATCAAACCATGATACATTGATTACTGGACGATTACCCCGACCCCAACTTTGATCGAATGGCCGGTAGCTACAACCACGGGCTGCCACACAGGCGTCCCATTGATCGAAGGTTACGTCATATTTTCCGATGAGGAAAGAGGTGATATTGACAGTATGGACCGGGCCTTCGGCGGCATTACGATTCGATTCATTGGCAGGGGAACCCATTTGGAAACTCCCCGCAGGTACCCGAATAAAAACCATATTGGTCACTGGTTCGATCCAAGGCAGGGATATTGCCAGTGTTGTACCCGTTTGACCAAGCTCGACGGTTTGTTCAACGGATTCGTGGCTGGGTGCCTGTGCCAGAATGCGATAACGGCCACGAGGTAGTTCCATGGTAGGCGTATATGGCCGTTCTGGATCCAATAGAGTTACTTTAGCATCGGCAGGGTCAGTTTGTACGGTTAGGCGCGACTTTGGCAATTCTGCTCCGCGCTCGAGGGTGGAGATTGGGTGTTCCGGTTCACGGGAATCGGGGAGCTGTGTTGTTAGTCGGGTGAGGGATTTTAGATCGATGCGTAATTCTTGTTCCAGTTGTGTCAATTCTGTCCAATTATCGAATGAGATAAAGCCTGGTTTCTCTACGCGTAAGTGATAACGACCTGACGGTAATTCCATATTAGCAGTACCGAGTCGCTCTGGATTGAGTAGTCGTATTTGCGCATCAGGAGGTGTTACTTTCAGCGTGAGGTGGGTGATGGGGGATTTTGTTTCACTCCAGGCGACCCGGAAACCTACGGTTTTGTAGCGATAGTCGGTGGACTGACCGGTACGATAAGTATTATGCAATTGCTCCGGGAGATTGAACCAGGAACCGCCACGCATTACCCAGGCATTATCTTTCCCAGGTTCTGCACATTTGTTTTCTCCTTCACGAGGAGGTTGAACGGAATAGAATAGTCCGAGGAACAGTGATCGAGCAACGAAGGGGGAACAGGTCCACTCCCATACATTTCCCCCGAGATCATTGATGCCCCAGGAGTTGGCGGGAAAATTGCCGACTGGTGCGGAGCTACGGAAATCCCAGGGGGTACCGCAGCTACGACACACCGCTTGCCCCATCCCCAGTTCGTCTCCCCACGGCCAGATGCGGTCGGTGCCGGCCCGTGCGGCGTATTCCCATTCTGTTTCTGTAGGAAGTCGGTAGCTCTCTCCGGTTCGTTCCGCGAGCCAAGCGGCATAGGCTGTAGCATCTTCCCAAGTGACATCGATCACCGGCTGGCGGCCCCGTCCAAAGCCGGCGTCATTCGGTAAACGCCGATTGGTGGCTTGGGCGAAGCGGTCGTATTCCTCGAAGGTCACCTCATAGCGGCTCAAGGCGAACTCGCCAAGGCAGGTGAGGACCGTTGGCGATACGTGCGCCTCCTCATCCTGTTTTTCTTCTTTGGTGGAAGGGGAGGGTGAGGCCGAGGAATCAGCCTCTTTGACCGGGTGGGTGGGTGGGTGAGGGGACTCAGCACCCACGGCTAGGCACCCAGGCGGGATTAGGATCATCTCCGGTCCCATTGGTCCGTCTTGGATGGGATGGCGAAAGAGCGATTCTGCGCCATAGTTCCGTATTTTTGGCTTGACGGTGGGGGGTATCGGATGCGGTGGAGTGGGGGGCGGGGGAGAGGTCGCTTCCTGGAGATTGGCATCCTTGAACGAATCTGAGGGGCCGGGTGCGGACGGGGAAGCAGATTCGTTGGGCGCACCTTTTGTCCCCCCTCCCGCAGGGGGTGATGCCTCGGCGGCAGTCGTACGCAGACGTTCGCATGTGGTTGGGTCGAGGACGCCGGTCTCCGTCAGCCCTTGCGTTCGTTGATACTGCTTTAGTGCCGCACGGGTTTTTTGTCCGGTCAACGAGCCATTGAGCACTCCAGGGTCGTATCCCTCATGTGCCAGCAAGCCTTGTACTTGGCGACTATTTAGAGGGCAATTCGCCGCAAGAGCGAGGGGCATAGCAGATATCACCAGGGGCATCGCAATGGCGATCAAGAGAAAACGTAGGATCAACATGGTGCTAGGTCGTTTTTCCCGGCCAGAACAATCTGACGAAACGATGATTAATGTTGTCATCGGTGCCGGTCATCAAGGTGCATTACTGACCGTCAACGAGCGCCGTTCACGTCTCACGCTCATCGTCCATGCGGTTAGCAAGGAGGCCTCCGTCGTGGTGGACGCGATGATTTCCCTGCTCAGACCCCGCGCCGCTCGCGCTCATACTATCACGACCGACAACGACAAGGAGTTTTCCCAACATCAACGGATCGCCAAGGAGTTGAATGAGGAGTTCTACTTTGTGTCCTAATATTTTTCCTGGGGATGTGGCTCCAGCGAAAATATGAATAGACTGATCCAACGGATCTTTTCAGAGAATATTGGTCTTAAAGATGGCCAACCCGGAGATTTCTAGTGTCGAGTACCAGCAAGGGACATTGGCCGGGTACGAACTGCGGGAATACTTGCTGGCGAAGTTTGAGCGGACTTGTGCCTATTGCGGGAAGAAGGATGTACCTCTTCAGATTGAGCACATTCAACCCAAAACCCTTGGTGGTAGTGATCGGGCGTCCAATCTAACCGTTGCTTGCCGACCCTGCAACGAAAAGAAAGCAGCGCAACCTGTTGAGAAGTTTCTTGCTGGTAAACCTGACCTACTGAAAAAGATTAAAGCACAAGCCAAAGCACCATTACGCGACGCGGCAGCGGTAAATTCTGCACGTTACGCATTGGGCAACGAGATCAAAGCCTGGGGATTGCCTACCTCGTTCTGGTCAGGTGGACGAACCAAATTAAACCGCGTCACGCAGGGCTACGCAAAGGACCATTGGATTGATGCGGCTTGTGTTGGTGAAACTGGCGCGGCTGTCGTCATCCCGCCTGGACTTGTACCTCTACAAATTAAAGCCACAGGACGTGGCACGCACCAGACGGTAAAGACAGACAAGTTTGGATTTCCGCGTGGTGGTGCAGGTCGATGCAAACGGGTATTCGGGTTTCAGACGGGGGACCTGGTTCGTCTATCTCAACCCTCTGGAAAATATGCGGGAGACCATCCCGGGCGGTTGGCCGGAATCCGGACAACTGGTTACTTCGATATTCGCTCTGGCGATGCAAAAATTACCGCACGACACCAAAATTTTACCTTGCTACAAAGAAGCGATGGCTATGAATACAGTAACGTCAGCGGAAACGTCAAAGGCCGGCGGGCAGGCTGAACCTCAACGGCAGTGGCTTCAGAATTGCCCTCGCGTCCTCTGCTCCATTGCATTACGCAACCGGACTGGGGGGGGGGCGTCGCACTCCCGGTGCTCCTTCGAGGAAATGTCAAAGACCGGCAGGCAGACTGAACCTCAGCGGCAGCGATTTCAGAATTTTCCTTGCGCCTTCTGCTCCATTACACTACGCAACCGATCTGGAGGGGGTGGACTTCTGTACTTATTTCAATGAATTACAATTGGCTAATTAATTCGTCGCGCTTCAAGGTTGCAATCCGCCCATCAGGTGTTGCACATTATTCAAACCTGAATGCGCAACACCTATTCTTTGGTAACGCCGACCAATTATTCTACAAATTGGAATTCAACTGCTGTTGGGTTTTTTATAACCCAGTTGTCTGATTCGAGCTTCAACATCTGGTAGGGTCCTCCATTATCAAAGGTCATATTATTAACCACGATGATAAGGTAATTCCCGTCGCTGACTTTATGTATATCTACAGTTTTCTTGGTTTCCTTAGAAAAATCTATACCAGATATTTTAGCAACTATATTCTTAATAACAGGAATCGGTGGTGGTTCTTTCCCTTTATATGGCTCATTCGCACAAATCGTTTGCGCGGCAGATAGAAGAGAAACCCCCAGAATTAAAGAAATTCTTGACATTTTCATATTGTACCCTCTTTTCAGTTGGTTATCTATAAGAATTTCTAATCGTTACAGTCAGCCATTAGTAATTTTTATGGCAGATATTATTTACGCCTGATATAAGTTGTAACATATATCCTTAAAGAGATATTTAATCTTATTAAATATTGTTTTATTGCCAGGCAGACACGCTCTGTGCCAAGAATCTCAGAAAAATAGCGATAATTACTTTAGGAAATTAAGGTTGGTGGCACTTGGGGGAGGCGATCGTGTATTTGATATACTCGTATTTATTGTGCGGGTAATTTTGAGTTACATTTCCTTGTAATTTAAATGCGTATCTCGCTTGCCAAATGCCAGGTGGTAGCTGGAGTTTCACTTGTGACGTTGCTAGTTTTAAGGCGGATACCAAAGCGAGAGTTGCATCAGCAGTCTGCAGGACCATACAGGGTGTTATGAACTCTCAGTGAGTCGATCCCATCCGGTACGTTTACCAATTGCGATGGCTGGTTGACTGCGGCCCCGCAGTGTTAGTAATTGTTCTATCCTGAAGCTTTATCCTTTTTTCATCAGAGGATTATGGTGGGATTATGGAAGGAGGGCAGAGTGGAATATTTACTGTCATCCTTGATCTTTGATTCGGTTGAAACTAAACCTGCCACAAACTACTAACCTGCGCGTTGGTTAGGGGACAAGCAAGTAAAAATAATCTATTATTAGTCCAACCAAAAAATAAGACATGAAATTGCTAAAATTATGAAAAATTCTGATGGACGTTCTCTCGATCACTCTACCCTTGAGTATATAAGGCTTCAAGCAGTAAAAGCTGTACGTAAAGGAATGTCTCCTAGGGAGGTGGGCGAGATTTTCGGTATGCACCGATCGAAGGTGTACGAATGGGTGAAGAAGGCAAAAGAGATGGGTCTAGCTACGTTAAATGCGAAACCTGTCCCTGGAAGAAAATCCTTCATCAATGAACAGCAAGAAGGAATACTAGTATTCTGGCTGTGCGCATTTACCCCATTGGATTTTGAATTCTCGACAGTCTTATGGACAACTGAAATGATAAAGACATTAATAGAGAGGAAATTTTCTATTTACATGAGTCGTTCCGCGGTGGGCCGTTTTTTGCGCCGCATTAATTTAACTCCACAACGGCCAGTATATCGTGCGATAGAGAGGGACCAATTTTCAGTAGATAATTGGATTAACAAAGAGTTTCCTAGAATCAAAGAGTTGGCAAGTAATGAGGGTGCTATAATCTATTTTCTTGATGAGGCTGGGGCGCGCACCGATTATCACGCGGGTACAACTTGGGGGCTAGAAGGTTTAACTCCCATAATTCCCTCCACTGGTGGACGTTATCGCATAAATATGATCGCTGCGATAACTTCTGAAGGAAAGATGCATTTCCAAATAGGTCCCTCATCGCTCAATGGTGGTGCGTTTGTTGAATATCTAAAAATTTTGGCTCAAGAGAATTCATGCCCCATCTATATTGTAACAGACGGGTATTCTGCCCATCATGCAAAAGTAGTTAAGGAATATCTGGAGACGACAAATGGAAAGGTTAAAATATTCTTTCTTCCCACCTATTCTCCACACCTTAATCCTGTCGAGCTAGTATGGAGCAATATTAAGACACAAGGAATTGCGCGTCACCTTATTCGTAATGTGGAGGAGTTAAAAAATAAAGCTACTCAACTTTTAGAGGATTTAAAAAAATCGCCAGAGAAAGTCAGAGAACTTTTTAAAGAAGAATCCGTCCAATATGCTATTTAGCTGGAGTCCCCTAACCAACGCGCAGGTTAGTAACCCAAGTTGCTACCTAGCAAACTGTTGGGCCGTCATTCCAGAGGGAATGTCGACACAGCGGATAGGTAACAGCTTGGGTTAATGTGAGACGACAGAATATGGACGTAAAACGTAAGACCCGATCTCGCCTCTCCGGTTTTGTTAAGTCGTTCGTGATTCGACCAGCCTACCAACCGAAGCTTAACTTAATGGCAGTGTATCCCGGTCTGGGGTGATTTCTAATACCGACGCCCACCACCGCCACCGCCAAAACCACCACCACCACCGCCGCCGCCGCCAAAGCCACCACCGCTGCCACCACGACCGCCGCCACCGCCGCCACCGCCACTACCGCCACCGCGACCGCCACGACCGCCACGGCCACCGCCAAAACCTCCGCCACCGGATCTTTCTTCCTGTGGACGGGCCTCATTAACGGTCAGACTCCGCCCATCGACATCTTTACCATGTAAAGCGGAAATGGCGGCCTGGGCCTCTTTATCACTACCCATCTCGACAAAACCAAAACCTTTGGATCGGCCTGTATCACGATCCATGATTACACTCGCAGACGTTACCATACCATGTGCGGCGAACATGGTTTCGAGATCACGATTGCTTACAGAATAACTTAGGTTACCAACGTACAATTTCTTACTCATGAACAGCTCCTAATATTAGGAAAAGAAAGGAACAAAAAAAGAAGGGTGCCTACCGTTTCCGGTCGGTCAACCGTTAACGACGCCTTTTACCAGTAACTCGTCCACGAGGACGTTCTTCGTTGACACGCAAACAATTGCCACGCAAAGAATACCCATTCAAGGCATTGATCGCGGCACGCGCCTCGTGGCCTTCCATTTCAATAAAACCAAAGCCGCGACAGCGGCCACTAAAGATATCGCGCGCCAAATCCATCGAACGCACCCGCCCATGCGCGGCGAACAGTTCAGTGAATTCCTGCTCAGTAAGGTCGGGTGGTAAATTGCCGGCGTAGATTCTCAGCATAACATTTCTCCTCTCGGTCGAAGCCCCTGCAATACCTTAAAGCGCACGGCGGGGCTGGTTTGATAAGCCACGGCGCGAGGCCGAGCGGCCTTTTGAACGAGGCATTGATTGGGGGGGCGGCGTCCGTAATGGCGGCACGGGTTCGGTTTTAATAGTAGCGAGGAGTTCCTCTGGTACGGGTTGGGTGGGTAATTTCCGACCGAGCAATCGCTCGATATCCCTCAATTGTGGGGCTTCATCCGAACACACCAACGATACCGCTTCTCCACCGGCACCAGCACGACCAGTTCGGCCAATGCGATGCACGTAATCCTCAGGAACGTGTGGAAGCTCGTAATTAACAACATGGGGAAGCTGTTGAATATCCAGGCCACGCGCCGCAATATCTGTCGCCACCAAAATCTGTACTCGATCGTCCTTGAAATCAGCCAGTGCTCGCGTCCGTGCGGATTGACTTTTGTTGCTATGAATTACCGCAACTTGGAAACCATTTCGATCAAGCTGTTCCGCCAATTTGTTGGCGCCGTGCTTGGTACGGGTAAAAACCAGGGTTTGCCCCCAGCGTCCGACATTCAACAAGTGGGCAAGTAGCCCGTGTTTTCCGGTCTTTGGGACATGGTAGACCAATTGATTAATGAGATCCGCCGGTGCATTACGTGGCGCCACGTCAATGCTCAACGGCTGATGCAGAAAACCTGCGGCAAGTTTACGAATATCCTCTGAGAACGTTGCAGAAAACAATAGGCTTTGGCGAACCTTGGGGAGCAATCCCAGAATGCGCTTGAGGTCGTGAATGAATCCCATATCAAGCATGCGATCCGCTTCATCCAACACCAAAAAATCAATACGCGAGAGGTTCGCATGGCGTTGACCCACCAGGTCCAACAGGCGTCCCGGTGTGGCGATCAGAATATCGATACCTTGGCGCAGGGCCGTCACTTGCGGCTGTACCCCAACCCCACCAAATACCACCGCAACTCGTATACCCGTATGTTGACCATACACGCGCACACTCTCACTCACCTGTGCGGCCAATTCTCGAGTAGGTACTAGCACCAGTACGCGTGGGGTGTGTCCCAACTGGGCATTGGCCTGTCCACCTTCAGTCAAACGTTGCAGTAAGGGTAAGGTAAACGCGGCGGTTTTGCCGGTACCGGTCTGAGCTGCAGCCAATAGGTCGCGACCGGCGAGTACAGCGGGGATGGCCTGCGATTGAATGGGGGTGGGAGAGGTATAACCTTGTTCAGCGATAGCACGTAACAGGGTCTCGGAGAGACCCAGAGAAGAGAAAGACATTTAGTTTTCCTGGTTCTGTCTGTCGGGCGACAGGCATAGTACCGACTTAGGCACACGAGCTACGGTGACCGCTGGATGGTCCACGGCGGTACACCATATGCGATCAAGCAAAAGGAGGAGGGGAACTACTAGCAGAGGTGCCGGGAGGCAGTAACTGAGAGAAAAAATTCCGTATCCTCGTGGCAAAGACCGGCCTTGCGCCACGACAAAATGAGGGCAGGATCCGCAGTTGCTTATGGACAACAAATAACCAGTGTGGATAGAAAATTCGATCACACCTGGGAATGAATACTAAAGGATACGACCCATACCTACCAAATTTACCTTCAAACTTTTCTAACCATATGTTTCTAATGGCGTTTGAACGTAAACTAAAACGCAAGTTACAGGTTATACACGGCCTAGTATCATCTGTTGAGAATGACATTGTCAAGTGATTAGGGTGAAAAAGAGGAAATCAGCAGCGACCGTATAAACCGGTAGTTCATTTTGTACCGCAAGGACACGATTCAACAGATTGATTCTTTTATATTTGCAACGATTGGTTAGCCATCTAATCCCTGCTTTTTCTGGATATCATCTTATTTCCTGATAGCGGCGCCAAGAATTTGTGCCGTTCGCGCAATGACCGCGAGGTCAAAGGGGCCACTCTTCGACAGGGGGAGTTCATGACCAGACCGGAACAGATGTACGCTTCCGGTTGGATCGTTGAGCGGCATCAACGTCAGACGGCGACGGAGTTGGTCCCGCGCAACCAGATCTAGAAACTGGTTGCCATGTTTGTGCAGCAAGAGGGCCGTCAGTGTAATTATCCAGTCCTGTCTTAGTGTTTGCGCCGCACGAGCCCAATTGGGCAGCAACGCACGTATGATGCTGCGCCCAGTTTTGGGCGAAGGTGGCTGATGAGGTATACCGGGGTCGATCAACCCCACGAAACGTGGAGTTCGTCCCTGTCGCCGTAGTGCATCAGCCAGCGCCAAAATTGCGCCACAGGCGCGTCCCACCCCCAGAAGCAGTACTTCCCGCTCGATTTCGTCGCCCTCCACCTGCTGCTTCAGTCCATCAATGAACCGGTGCAACCCCTGTTCGTTGGGGAGTAACCAGGCGCGATGGTCGTATTCCAGCAGCCGACAGTCTGCTACTCCGGCCAGGCTTCGCACCAACGCCATAGTGACACGTTGCGGATGTTCAATATCGACCGCCAGGTGTATCAGCGGTAGTCGAGGGGCGGGCTGCGGAGATTCGAGCGCCGCAATCGACGTTGTCAGTCGGTCCGCGTCGGTCATTTGTTCGAGCAGAGCCAACGGTAGCCGTCGTCCCAACTCGAATTCCAGACGCAACAGCATGATCAACGCATCGCTACCTCGATTCAGAATGGTCTCCTGGGCACGTCGGATGATCGTACCAAGGTCATCCTGCGGCGGTGACGGATTCGGCATGGCTAGTGTTTTTGGGGAGCGTGAAGGAAGGTGAAATGAGGTGCGCTGCTCGCGTCGCACGGCCGCAACCCATTGGTCCACCACTTTGAAGGAAAAATCCATCGGTAAACGGCACCCCGGCGTAATCATGGCTGGACACCCGTTCAGTTGTTGAGTCAGGTTGTCCAGATAGGATTCGATATCGCCAACAGCGGCCCGACCAAGCAACATTGTCGTTGTCAGTCCCAGGGCCAGGGGACCGGGGAACAACTCCAATACTTGGGGCAAGGAGGGATTGGATGGACAAAGTTCCCAATGTAGCCAGAAACCATGTGGTAGTGGCGTATTCGGTAGGTGTACATGTGTCCCATGCAAATGCAGCAAATTCACCCGCATGGACACCATCCGATTGATGCAGGGCAGATCGTAGGCCTGCCACAGCGGTGCATAGCGAGTGGCCGAAAAGAAGGGGGCACGCATGTGCTGTACCGCGAAAAAAACGCCATCGGCACCGGCTGCCTCACAACGCTGTATGGTTTCGATGGTGCAGAGGGTCAAACGCTCTAAAACACGCGCCATCAGGGTGGGGCGCCTTGCCAGTAGGCGAGATCCCTCGTCTCGGGTCAGTTGCAGAAACTGTGAGACGGGACTGAATACAGTCTGAAGCACTGGAATATGAGGTGGGAGGCGGGTGCGAATGCGGACAACCGCCTCCATAGCGCGGGTCACCGCAGGGCCGGGAACTGCCTCCTCGGCGAGGCGTTCCCAATCCCAGAGGTGCTGCATGGGTGAATGGACGATATCTGCGTAGCCATACCGCCGTCCACACCAGGCATCGACTACCCCGTAGTCCGCGACCTGGTAGGTACCAGGCGGCGATACCTTAACCAGGTCGAAGTTGAATCGCTGTTGGACATCAACGACGGCATCGGCCAATCCACAGGCGCTACGATCGCTATGAGGATGGTGCCACCAAAACGCCAGCGGAAACGAAGACAACGGCGACAACGGCATTACAAATTACTCCGCTGTTCGCTTGTTTGGATGGATATATTTTTCGGTTCATCGATAGGGATAGTTGGATGCCGAAAAGACCAGAGAACCATAAGGAGAATTTCCGGGATTGCCTTTATAAGGCGGGATCTCGAACGTAGCACCATAAGAAATCGGCGAGATAGCGACCAGCCGGGAATCTGATTGCCAAGTAGGTCTTGCGGTGTCACATAGTCCATGGTTCCCATCCGACCGAGTCCAAACCACAGGATCCGTCGCGGCAGGCTGGGTCGTGATGGGCGATGACGGGACGATTCCGACTTCGACATCTGTTTTGCGGGTGGTTCGATCTCTTCCCTTCGGATCCAGTGTCCTGACATAACTCGTTCCAAATAGTGGTGACAATGTGAGCACGGGATGTCTTCCCTGGGGGGAACGTCTCCCATCAGCATTGCCCGTGCGTAGCGAATTGCCTTACCGTTGATAGCGGCATCCAGATCTTCGAACGCATTTCCGCCCAGTATGCGGCGGTAATTGGCGCGACAACCCAAAACCTGACCATCGAAATTGATCTGTGGACGGGTCCAAAGCTCGTGGCATAACTCACCCGCATAGGATGTGCGGGTAAGGCGTTGAAACTCCTTGATGGTTGTGGCCGGTAGCCCGCTTTCCCGCAAGATCGTACGGCGATCACGAATGGGCGAGAATCGCATATCCCAGGAGAGTTTGGGGCGAAACTTCATGCCTAACTCATCGGCCATGCGTTTGGCAGTGAAGATTTCCCGTTCGTTGTGACCGAAGATCACGAATTGCCACGTTAAGTGTGGATAGGCGGTACCGTACCGGGCCTTGTATGCGTTGATGGTGCGAATATTTTCGATTACCTGCTCGAATTGGCCTCGCCGGCGATAGATGGCATAGGTAGCAGCGCTGGCCCCGTCGAGTGCACAGGTGATGCTGCGCATCCCATACCTGACCAACCCTTCCAGCACTTCTTCACGCACGGTGTTCAGGTTTGCACCATTGTCACAGGTCAATGCCACGCCGTGTTTGGCTGCGATTCGCAACAAGTCCAGCATCTGAGGATTGAGAAACGGCTCGCCGTAGTTTGACAGCTCTACGCTATGTAGACCTGGATTACGCTCGATCAGAGAGAGGAAGTCGTTGGCCCGTAGAAATCCCTTGCCGAGGACGCGATGCACTTGGCCCGCAGCGGTGGGGCAGGAGGGGCATTGCAGTTGGCAAGCTAACGATGCCTCTAGTCGAATGGCGCCGATGCCCACTCGATAGTCGTTAGGTCCGAAGGGCACGAACCTATCATGTAACCAGTTGATTCTCAAATTAAGTTACCACGCAAGCCAGGATGGTTGCTGGATACGTTTACCGGCAGATAAGCGCAAAGGTCGATGACTGCGTCGCACTTGGCCAACGTCTCGAGCCGGTGGGCCACCAAGATCAGGGTCAGGTCCGGCGACAATGTCCGTATGGCCTTCAGTAGGGTTGATTCTGCCGCTAGGTCCAACTGAGAGGTAGCCTCGTCCAGTACCAGGACCTGCGGATTGGCCAGGAGAGCCCGCGCGATACAGAGACGTTGCCGTTGCCCGCCAGACAGGCGCATGCCCCGTTCTCCCAATCGAGTATCCAGGCCAAGGGGCAGGTGATGGACGAATTCGGTCATGCCGGTCAGGGCCAGTACTTCGTTGATACGCTCGTCAGATACCTGGCTGTTGGGTAGGCCCCAAGCCACGTTGTTGCGTAGGGTTTCGTTGGCTACGTAGGGATCCTGTGGCACGTAACCGATCAGACGCTGCCAATGGAGGCGTATATCCGCAAGTGGATGACCGTCGATCTCGATACGGCCGCCCAGCGGATCGAGCAGGCCCAGTAGGGTGTCGATGAGCGTGGTCTTACCGCTCCCCGACGGCCCAGCGATGGCCACGGTATCACCGCGCCTGATCTCGGCGTTAAGGTGGATGACCGCAGGAGAACCGGTCCGGTAGCCACAATCCAGCGCTTGCAGACGGATGGATTCGGTAAAGACTGCACGCCTGCTCGCCAGTGCGTCAGGAGCGGGTGGTTTGATGTGCGCGGCCTCTGCATTCCACCGGGAAACCAGGTCACGGGCACTTGGCAGATGGGGACGCATCTGTGAGACGGCATGGAGTATACGGCTGGATAGGGGTAGCAGGCGCCAACCCGCAGCACAGAATAGGGCTAGAGAAGGAACGATATCCTGTTCTTGTCGTTCGATCAGCACCACCACCACCGCAAACATGAACAGACATAGGAACAGAAAGTTTTCGGTCCATAGTCGCGGTATGGCTCTGGCAATACCCTCTCGGCCTATGGCCTGGGCATATTTACGGGCGACGTGGCGCATACGTTGCCGAAAGCCCAACTCGCGATGCATCACCTTGACTTCCCTGACCGAGGATAGGGCTTGATTAGTTACGCTCAGGATGCCGGGTACGATCTCACGAGCTGCGTGGCGCATCCTCCGCTGGAGTTTGCGCGTACTCAGCACCTGCGTACCGGCACTAACGGCGAAGGTCAGCCCTAGGGCCACGCTTATGGCCGGATCCATCCACAGTAGGAGGCCCAGTAGGGAAACGACCACAAATGCGTCTGGTACCAAATCCAGGCAGGGGATTAGGACGTTCTGGATCGATTGACGGAGGTCTTCTATCAGCAGCGCGGTGACCTCACCAAGGTTGCGCTCGGATAGTGATTGGAAGGGAGTGGCGAGTTGTTGAATGAAAAGGTTACGTACCGCCCCCTGGATCAGGGGCACCAGGATCTTATTTCGTAGGAAGACCATGTATCCCTGCATCAGGGTCTTGAGCAGGGAGATCCCCAGCAGGCCCGCAGTGGCTACAACGATCCGCCATTGCGAACGCAGCCATGGTCCGATCCAGGCGACAAACCAGTCTGACCCGTGCTCCAACAGAGCCACCCGCATCAACAACCGAGCAAACCCTAAAACCCCGAGCATCAACAAAAGGTCCAAGACCATGACCACCAACGCCAAGGCTACATAGCCACCTATGTGGCGGCGGGGTCCGGGGCCGAGATGGTTCAACAGGGAGACGGCGACGCGGATCATGGATCAGCGCCGTTTCGGCCACGAGTTCCGATGAAGTCTCTCACCCTAGCGACCACTTCGGCAGGGTCGCTGGCAAGAGTCAGCCGCCACACCGGCAAGCGTTTGGCCATCTCGGCCATAACCTCCATGGCTTGGTACCGGTTTTGGATGTTGACGAAGGTGGAGTGGGCTGCCGCTGCGCGCAAAAAGTCACCACTGCGTGCTGGTTCGATCACGGTTCGCCCCGTACCGCCGATGCACGGTAGCAGGATGGCGCGGATACGGTTCCACGGTGGGGCAGGGGGCAGGCGCCAAAGCGGTTTGTCCTCGTTGGCGAGAGTCTGGGGTGCGAACCGTTCACAGTCGAATCCGTGCTGCCCCAGATAGAAGGGGTTGGCTAGGGCGGTGGCGTAGAGGCTGTAGCCGATGACTTCTTGGTCGTGGATTGCTACCGCGATCGTGTCGTCGCCGAGGAGGTCGAGCCCCGCAAATAGGCAGGCTAGGGCGGTGGTGGATTTACCAGAACCACCGGCCCCGGCTAGAAGCACGGCATCGCCGCCGCTGCCCACCAAGGCGGCATGTAGCATCACTATGCCCGCATGAGAAAGTACGCCTGCCATCAGGCGGTGGAGTGGTCGTGCCCACTGGTCGGGCTGCCAGCGAGAAGGTGCTTCCATGCGTCCGACGATACGACCCGCCCGGACATCCAGCACCATGTCCGACTCGGGGCGCCAGTCGTGAAATAGGCGATGTTCGGGGTCATCCACTACCAAGCCCCAGGGATGGGGGGCGGTCGGCACATCATCGGAAAGCGCCGGAGAGGCCCACACCTCCACGGTCAACGCCGGCGTCTGGTCTCTCGCATCGTCGAGTCGCAGGTGCGCAAATGGTGCCCATAGCGCCTCGGCCAGTGTGGAACCGACGATGGAAAATCGCGTATGCAGGGTGCCTATTCGGGCATTGAAGAGTTGTGGCACTCCGGCTTGTTCGAAGCCCTCGACCAGCCGATGGAAGACCTGGGAGGGGGTGACGTTGTAGCCGTGGCGAGCCAATAGCGCACGGCGTCTTTCCTCGGCGGACAGTGATGGACAAGGTGAGGAAAAAGTCACCTGCTTCTAAAAACCCGGACAAATTTGGCGATTCAGATTTTTAGATATTTCGCACTCCGTTGATAGGTTTGTCGGCCCGCAACTGGAGTCCTGGTTGGACAGTCTCAACCGGAGGCGCTCGGTCCGTTCTAGCAATATAGATTTCACCTTCTTGAAAGGCGTCCATCGATCTATCCCCGGATCGTGAAGTCTTGCTAAAACGTTTCGCGCAGCGTTCTCATCCGCCTGCAAAACCACCCCGTCGAAACAGTGAAATTGATCCCCTTTGCGGCTACCTAGTAAACAGCCGCTCCGAGAATCCATTTGTGAGGTATAAGCAGGATTAACGAGAACCAACGTAGAACCTCTACGCTGGGATACATTCTCAATCGCCTCGGCGATGATGCCTTTGGTCCAATTCGCCAAACGACGATTCACATTTCTACCAAAATTCTTGCCACTCATTTGAGCGGTCAAATCTTCCGCTACTATCACACTAGCTTTATCAACAACGGCATGAACCGCCTGGTAAACTTTATCACGAATCTGAGCCTTTATTATTCTTGCATGACGCTGTTTTTTCTTGCGGCCAAGATTGTGTTTGAGTATGTGTTGACGCTTACGGTTATTACGAGTGTTCTCGGCGATAGCTCGAAGTTTTGCTCGGCGCTGATTTTTGCTTTTGAGTGCGTCGGATTCAGTGGATAGCAATTCACCAAGACCTTTTCCGTGATGTTCACCATCGGAATCAACTAATACTTCCGTGTATCCTTTGTCCACACCAATTATTTGTACGCCACAGTCGTTTGTTTGGGTAACTTCGACTGCGTAATGCACTTCCACTTTCGCTTCGCGTAAAATTAATCGTAAGGTGCCAGTTGGTTCCACGATGGTATTCAAAGGGATCGCTATGCGTTGCCCGCGTTCTAGTCCTGGGATTTTTATCCAGGCATGTCCACCCAATTGAAAGGATGTGTAACTATCTGAACGAACAATGATTTGATTGTGCGTATGATTATGGCCCCGATTCCAATACTTGCGCATCACGCGCGCCAGATAACGATCCTCAACGAATTGATTTGTTTTTAACCTTGCGTAAAGACTCTTACGTTCTTGAACATCAGGGCTGTGATTACGAATCGCTTGTCTAGCCTTTACCTTAGCCGCTTCGACCGTCATAACGATGTTGGTTTCCGCATCACGCAAGGTTTCCTTCCAAGCATTCGCCAAAACCGGAAAGGTACGTTTTTCATTTATCCAGGTATCACGAATCTGACGATCCGTCAGTCTAAGAGCTTGAATCGAACCATAGCGCTGCCAGACTTCTGAACGGATAGCGCCAAGCCTTTGCGCTTGTTCTTCTAGCGCTGATAGCTTTCCTGGATTAAGTTGTTTGCTCAACGCTATCCGAGTCGTTTTCATGGTGTTCTTCTTGGGTTTCAAGAGATTCTTTCAATACCTGCTTATACTTTCGTAACCCGTATAAACGACAGGAAAAAGTATGAACGATGGCCATTAAATCCTCAACCATTTCATGTTGTGGACTTAAATACTCTTGGTTAGCGACGATAATTTCACATCCTTATTGGACATGATGTCCAAGATAGTCCGATTTTGTCCTTAAATCAAGATGCAGTTTTTGGCTCCCCTTGCCGGTGGGTGGCTAACGCCCACCAAGCGAGGTATGCACGCAGCAGCAGAGGTTGTCTGGCCGCCAGGAAACGCCGTCGCCCTACAATAGAAAAAACCGTCTGGTAACGTTGGCGAAGGGAAATCGGTAAGGCAGGCAGGACACGACGTAACGTGACAGCATTGGGTAGGGCGAAGGTGTGGTCCAGGTAGCCGAGTACGCCGTCCACGGCGCAGGCAATCACCGGCTCGCGTTTGGCCAGGTTTTCCAGTCGATTCGGCGTGACGCCTTCCATGCCCACCAGTACGGCTGCGTCTATTAGCCAGCGTGGCTGACTGGTACCGCAGTAGGCCAGACAGGCAAGCGCCAGTTCGTCGATGTGGGCGAGGTAGCGAAAGACCAGACCATCCACCGTCCCCTCCTGCGCGGCGGCGGTTAGTTGCTCGTGGTCCAGCTCGGAGAGCCCTGGTGGCGTTGATGCGTACAGATGGACCGGTAGCCCGGAAGGATGCTGGTACTTGAAGACACCTCCCCGTATTGCTACTTCCTCTAAGCCCAACACATTGGTAGCGGCCTGCAATGTTCTATTGTCGGGGAAGAGGAGGTCGATGCTGGCGGTATGACGAAGTCTTCGGCCGGGGCGAACATGGCCATCGAGTACCAGGGGTGATAGCCCCCGTTGCTCCATTTTCGTCAACAGATCTCCGAGGATGGTTTGCAGCGCGGTGCCACGCCGCTCCTCTAGGAGGGCTGCTACCGTGAGCCTTCGTGCTACCTCACGGGGGGCGGTCGATGTAAGGCTATGGCTACGTTCGTGTAACAGTGGTAGTAGATCCTCTCCGCCATGTGGTAACTTGGGTGTATTTAGCCACTGTTGCCAGCATACCTCTGCTTCGTCCAAAGGCAGGATCATGGTCCCGAGGAACGCATGTTCGGCAGGGGACAAAGCCTGGGAGCAGATCCACCTGAACAACGGAGAGGTAGTGGTGTTCACAGAGGCGCTACCTTGCGGCCGCGATGACGGGCGATGGTGACGAAGGCCGCATCAATGGAGGCTTGGGTAAATCGTCGGCTGGTGTTGTCGCGATGCAGGCGACGCCGTGCTAGTACCTCTGCTATCTCGACCACCTCGATGGCAGTTCGCTTGAGTCGGGCGAACCATTCGAATTCGGCACGGATGGGCATGGTTTCATCCATGGGGCCGATCCGCTCCCAGAGCTGTCGCCGAACCATTAAAGTGCTAGCGATGTAACCTGGCCTCGGCCTCTCAAGATTGGTAGGGATAGTACCTTCACCTAGGTTGGTATCCGTAAAGGTATCGATGAGAGTTACACAGCCGCCCGCAGTCGCTGCTATCGCCAAGGCACCAAGCTGACGTTCGAGTTTGGTGGGTAGCCACAGGTCATCGGCATCCAGAAATGCCAGCATGTCACCGTTGGCCGCTTGAACACCGGCATTACGGGCCGAGGCGACCCCTCCATTCACCTGCTGGATCAGCCGGACACGCCCCCTGCCTCGGGCAGTGGCCGCCGATCCATCGGTCGAACCATCGTCCACCACGATTATCTCGTCCGGTGGCCGAGTTTGAGCAAATACGCTGTCGAGGGCTTGATCGAGGAAACGCTCACCGTTCCATACCGGGATGATGCAGCTCACCACCATGCTGCTCATTTGTGTTTTCCGACACTCACCATCGGCAGCGGTGGATCGATCGCGAAAGAGTCAGCGAGATCGTCGAATTTTTCAAAGCGTGGAGTGACGTATATCCCCGAACTCGGAATCCGTTGCAGAACCGGGATCGGGGCGTCGCTGTTTACCGCAACGATCAATCCTGCGGTGTATAGGTTGTGGCTGAAGGCTTCAACGTCTGCGGCGAGGGATGATGATGCTACGTCCCAGTGAGCCATGCCCCACTCGGTCATCGCCACGATGGTGGTACCCCGCTCCAGCAATGACCAGAAATCGACGCCGCTACCGCCCAGGGCGAAATAGACTCCCGTATTGAAATTAATGATGACGACCTCGTCGTCGGCCATCTGGCTTACGACCTGTTCGTCGTCGGGTACGCGTAAGACAGTTTCGCGTAGCAAGATTGCATCTTCTTTCATGGTGATATAAATGGTATTTATTTCGAGGCGGATCGTCGGCGGGCGAGGTCGCGGGCCACGAGCGTAAACGCAGTGTTAATCCGCTGAGAGTTGGCGAAATCGCGGATGAGGTTACGTGTATGCAAACGGCGATTTACGAATACCTCATCTAGGTGCCTGAAGCAAGCTCGCGCCGTGACTACCCGGAGGAACCAGTCGGTATCTTCGCCCCACGGAAACAGGGTCTCGTCGAACAGACCGACCCGATCGAATAGAGAGCTGCGGGCCATGGCAGTTGAGAGCAGGAATTCGCCGCTGTGACGACCTAGTAGGGGCAGCCGCCAATCGCCGGGGATGGTGCAGGGCGGGTCGGCGAAGTTTTCAGCGGCGACCAGGCACAGATCCAGATCCGGCCAGCGCACGAATGCCTCCACCTGTCGCTCAAGTTTGTGTGGTCGCCAGATATCGTCGGCATCGAGAAAAGTGATCAGGTCCCCCCTCACTACACCCAGTGCCGTATTGCGTGCGCCTGCAGGTCCCCGCCCTTGGGTGGGCAGAACCGTGGGGCATAGAGCATGACCTCGCGCACACTCGACCGAGGCGTCGGTCGAACCATCATCAATCACCAATACCTCAAACGGACAAATACTTTGCGTCGCGATGCTGTCCAAAGCCTTTGTCAGAAAGGGCATTCCGTCACGAACCGCGATGATGCAGGAGATCTTCATGGGGTGATGATTTCTGGAACTTAGGGTAACTAACAGGTGTCTGTGTATTTGTCAATGCGTAAGTCCTATACCAATTACACTTAAAATGTTCCTTATGTTGGATGATAATACTAATCAAACGTCCATTAATGCGCCATAACAGAAAATATAACTAACTGAATTAGAAATAATAATTCTATGTCCAAGAAAAGCGCAGCAAGGAATTTGATGGGTTAAATAATATGATGGATAAAGAAACTTTTGGATATGCTTGGTATAGTATTAGGTATTTCATTATTGTGCCCCTTCGGGGCAGTTGGCTGTAACCTGACGAAACGATGACCAAGACCAATTAATTAGTCAAACACAAACCGATTTCGTCCATTTTGCTTGGCTTTATATAACCGTTCGTCCGCCCGTCCAACCAACAAAAACGGTGACGCTTCTCTAGAAGGTATCAGAGTCGCTCCTCCCATACTAATCGTGATATGTGACGCGACCTTGGAATATTTATGAGGAATACGTAGTTTATTAATATTTTCTATCAACCGATTCCCCATAAAAACTAGGCCCGAGGAATCCACTTTTGGTAGGATGCAAACAAACTCCTCCCCGCCATAACGCGCCACCAGATCGGAAAGAGCGAGCGGTGGACGTCGCCAAGGTTTTAGCAATCGTTTTCAGACAATCATCTCCGGCAAGATGGCCATAATGATCGTTAAACAACTTAAAATAATCGACATCAATAACAATCATTGATATTGGCGAACTATCACGTAATGCTCGACTCCATTCCTGTATTAAATATTCTTCGAATTTTCTTCGGTTCGGAATCCCGGTTAACCCATCTGTAACAGAAAGATTCTCCAGCATTTTATTCAACACTAATAATTGTTTATTTTTTTCAGATAATTCATCATTCTTCCGTTGTAAATCCTCTTTGATGCGTTGATAGGAAATAGTGTTGCGGCATCTTGTCAACAGAACCAATGGACTGCTAGGCTTGCGGATAAAATCTACCGCCCCCAGTTCCAACCCAACGGTCTCATCGTTCTGACTCTCTTTTCCTGTCAGGAAAATTACTGGGATATTTTTGGTTAAGGGATTATTCTTTAACTGTCGACAGGTTTCATAACCATCCATGGCCGGCATCACCACATCAAGGAGAATAAGATCCACACCGCCAATATTAGCAATTTTTATTGCAAGTTCTCCGCGGGTTGCGATCTTTATAAAGAAAAATGAGTCCAAAGCCGATTTGATGATTCTAATTTGCTCAGGCTGATCGTCGACCAGTAATATTGTGCCTTCTTTGGAATCGGTGATCTCTGATATAGGCTCAATCATATCTGAATGCCTTCTTCTTTCGCCCAATCGCGGAAAAGGTTCAAGCAAAGCTCGAAATCATAAGCATCCGAGGCAAGCTGAATGGATTTCAACATTTTTCGCTGATGTCTGCCTCGCGCTAAAGGAACCAGTCTTTCTACAATATTTTCAATCGAAGAGTCAAAGGAGATAAGTAGTTTGATAGCTTTATGAAACAAGGGGGTTAGTTCTTCAGGACTTGCAGCAATCTCCTGTTTATTTTCTATAATTAATTCTGGTTTCTGGATCTTGGTTTCGATAGCAAATACAATCTGCTCTAGTTTGTCTTTCGCCATTTCAATCAGTTCCGAAATATCATCCAATCCCCCCGGAATTCTGGATTTTCCTTCGATCTTATCCGCCAAGTCCGCCAATTGCACAGCACCGATGGCAGCGGCAACTCCCTTTAAGGAATGGGCTAGATGCCCTAAGGTTATAGCATCTTTGGATGCAAAACTCTTCTCCATTTGCTTACAGGTCAATCGCTGATTTCCGGAGAACTTGAGTAGAACTTCCTGATAAAGTTTTGTATTTCCTCCCATATTCTTTAGTCCCCTGGTCGCATCAATCCCTGGAATTAACGGAGTTAGAGGTATAATATCTTCCCAAAAATCAGGTGCCAATATGGCGGTATGGTCTGGAATTAAATTAAGATCGAACTGGATCCATTTTGCTAAAATATTATATAACTTCGCAGGCACTACTGGTTTGTCGATATAATCATTCATGCCAGCATCTAGACACTTATCTCGAACATTGGGCATGGCATTGGCAGTTATGGCAATGATTGGAACGTCCTTATATGCTGGTATTTTTCGAATCTCTCGCGTAGCTTCGTAACCATCCATAATCGGCATCTGAATGTCCATGAGGATACCATCAAAGTTCCCTTTTTTTGTTGCTTCAATGGCTTCCTTTCCGTTCTCGGCAATCGTCAGACGAACACCAATCTTCTCTAATAACTCCAGGTTGATTTGCTGATTAATTTCGTTGTCTTCGACGAGCAGGAGATGAACTCCTGTATTTTGATTATTGAATAGTTTTCTTGAGGAATCTTCCATTTTTTCCGTATATTTTAAACCGTACCTCCCAGGGGAAGGGAGACAAGAAGTTTCCATTTCTTCTAGCGATTTTTCTAGTCGTACCGTGAAGATGAAACGGCTTCCAATCCCGAGAGCGCTTTCGACATAGATCTCTCCCTTCATCATTTCTACTAACTGTTTGGAGATGATTAAGCCAAGGCCAGTACCTCCGTATTTTCGAGTTGTTGAGGAATCTACCTGCGAGAACGCCTGAAACAGTCTTTCCTGTTGTGCCTGTGTCATGCCGATGCCAGTGTCACAAACTGTGAATTGAAGCAAGACATCTTTTTGTGTTTCATCCAGCAATTTTATGATGATGGACACTGCACCCTTTTCAGTAAACTTGACAGCATTGTTACTTAGATTGATGAGAATTTGTCCCAACCGTAAAGGGTCACCCACGAAGTAGGAAGGTACGTTTACGTCAGTATCCAGAAATAATTCCAGTCCCTTTTCGGAAGCTTTCACGTTAATGACGGATGCCAGATTGTTTAATACCTCTTCCAGTGAAAAATTCACATGCTCCAGATCCAACTTACCAGCCTCAATTTTGGAAAAATCAAGGATGTCATTGAGCAGACGCAACAAGGTGTTGGCGGAATTGTGGATTTTACGCAAATAGTCGAGCTGCTGATTGGTCATCCCGGTTTGCATGCATAGGTAGGATAAACCGATAATGGCATTCATGGGGGTGCGAATTTCGTGACTCATGTTGGCCAGGAATTCGCCTTTCGTTCGGTTAGATTGCTGGGCGGCTTGCTCAGCTTGTTTGATGCCTTCGATGTCGATATTACAACCATGCCATTTTACAATCTGTCCCTCTGAATTTCGGACGGGGGTTCCTCGCACTTTAAACCAGCGGTAAACACCATCATGCCGACGAATACGGCCTTCAAGGTCATAGTTTTCACCGGTTTGTAGCGAGTGTATCCAGACAGCTTGGATTCGGTCGCGATCCTCTGGGTGAATATGATCGAACCAGCGAGTGATATCAGTTTCGCCCGTGTAAACCCACCATTGTTGACTGACATACTCGAGCCCGCCGTCCGGGGTGCAGGCCCAGACGATGTGCGGCATGGCCTCGGCCAGGTTGCGCCAATTTTCGCGGCTACGCTCGAGTTCGGTTTGTGCCCGAATTCGTTCTGTGATGTCGACCACAATAGCTAGGGTGAACTTTTCTTCTCCGCTGTCAAAGCGATTCAGCGACAACTCGATGGGGAGTTCGCGACCTTCCCGATGCTGGGCGTGTAATACACGTTTGGAATGATAATTGTAGTTGGATGGATTTCTGAAAAATACCTGGCGTTGTTCGACATGTTTTTCTCGTTGCGCCGTTGGTATTAAAACTTCCACGGGTTGTCCGATTAGCTCGTTCGCGGCGTAGCCCAATAAGGTTTCCAGCGCAGGATTAATCATGACGATTTTACCGTCGGCGTTGGCAACCAAAAGACCATTGGTCGCCGAGGTAAATATTAATTTGAGGTAATTCTGGTTTTCTCGCAGTGCTATTTCCGCACGCTTGCGTTCGGTAATGTCATTTATCCCTATCAGGGCCTGAATTTTTCTTTTATAGTAAATAGGTAACGCCCAGTAAAGACCAATCCATTTCTTTCCCGTATCTTGACGCGTTACATGTAATTCAAACTCGCTGACAGGTTCCCCCTTTAATGCGCGCATCGCTGGCCATTCTTCTGGTAATACGGCATCGCCATTGGCATTGGTGCATTCAAAAAGAGGTATGAAATCCTCAATTTCTGACAAGGGACGGTCGGGCGAGATGCCATGCAGGTCGTACATGGCGGGGTTTGCCCAAGCTATTTTTCCATCACTATCGATCAATACCAGACTGTCGGGAATGCCGTCGAGAATTACTTCCAAGAGTCCCTCGCTTTCCTTGAGCGCAGCATTGGCTCGTTGGCGTTCGGTAATATCTTGGACAAAGGTAAAGAAGCGATCGTCCGAAAAGGCAGTACTGACCTCGATATCGATGATCTCCCCATCTTTTCGCCGCCAGCGGGTTGTAAAACGGTCGCTTCCGGAGGCCATGATTCGACCCATGCGGGCCCCGATTTCATCGGGGGATTCAATTATCTCAAGATCGGAAATATACAGGGTCGTTATTTTTGCTGTGCTGTAGCCGGTAATCTCGCTCAGGGCAGCATTGCAATCGATAATCCTACCCGCCTGATTCACGACCAGATAGCCGTCGATTGAAGTTCGGAGTGCTACCCCGTGGCGTTCCATCAAGATAGCCTGCTCGGCAAGTAACACCAGTGATTTCTTACGCCATAACAGCCAGAAAATGCTTATGAGCAAAAGCAGTAGAACGGACGCTACAACAAGAGTAATCACCCCTACTACCCTAGCCAAATAATCAATCTCAGTACGGTCGACTTTCGTCATCATGATCCAGGATGTGCCAGAAATCCGCTGGTTATCTCCGAGCACCTCCACGCCACGATAGTCATACCCCGTCAGCAGACCAAACTTGCCATCCACCAGTGTCCTTTCAGCCAGAGTTTCCCGACCATTACCAATAGGCAGTCGAAAAGACAATGGCGAAATATTAGGCATGAAACGCAGTGGGCTTAGGAATAGGACCTCGTTACCTTCCTCCCGTCGCACTAGGATGGTTTCCATGGACAGACTGAAGGTGGGTTGAGACTCCAAAATGGGGAACAAATTTTGCCGGGCATCTAGTTCAAGGTAGACGGCACCTACCACCAAGTCGTTCTCATTGTCGTTGGCATATATCGGATGAGCAATGCCAAAAACGATATCGCCTTCCATAGCAAAATGTAGATCGACTACAGCACTTTGGTGTGTTTCGATAACCTTTTGCAGGGTCGATAGCTCAACCGGTTCAAGTCGGTTGGAAGTGACTGATGCAATAACCTGAAGAAGTTTGTCAACTACGAGAATACGGCGATATCCATATGACTGATAAGTGCTGGTAACGGCTTTGTTTAAGCGTAAACCCTCCTGAACCACATCGGTGGCACTCAAGGTTTTCCAGACAGAGGGACGCGCGACAAAAACATCGGCATCAGCATGACGTTCGGCCAACATCTTTTCAATCTGGGTCACCTTTATTTTGGAAAAGGCATCTAATTCTTTCTGTCCATTGTTATCCAACTGGTTGGCAACAAAGCGAAACGACCCATAGGCGCTGACCAAGACAACCAGACTAACAAGCGCAAACAGGGCAAGCAGGGCCGTAACGGGTGCTTTCAGCGCCTGATCGCTGGAATTCTCATAAATATTCACTGGTTACCTCTTATTGGCCATTCACCATTGTCAGGTAATCATTTATAGTCCTTTTGGAACAGGTGGATAAGCGAGGTTTGGTTCAAACAGGCTACTAGATCGTTTTGTAAAATCTCCGATTAGGCGACGCATTGGTCGTGGCAACTCACGGATCAGGGTAGGAATGGCAAGAATCTTGCCTTCTCGTGCCCGATCGGGGTGTTCGAGAATATCGACGATCTCCAAGGTGTAGTCTCCATTAGTCTCTGTTTCACAGAGATGCCGCAAATTTACAATCGCTTGTTCTGTATAAGGTGTATGACCGGCAATATAAAGCGTAAAACAATGGTGAATGATCATGGATGTTTTCTCGCCAGGAAAACTTTGTGGTACTGTCCGTCGAACTATTCAAACATCTTATCAAAACGATCAGAATCCCTTATCGGTGTGACTGAAGCAACGCCAAGCATGATGTTCTGAACGTTTTGGAACGGTTCTCCAACATGCATACCGTCACCGTCGATGGTAAATTCGCGAATGCGCTTATCATGTTGCGAACCGCGCATCTTAATGACCGCAATTCCTCGACGTAGGATACCGTTGATCTCCACATAGCGTAATAAAGCAATAACATCGGTAATGGTTGATATGTGGGTCTCAGTGACCGACTCACCACCGGAGAGTTGTGGGGTGGTGCTGGTGAATAGACTACACACCCGCTCCTGTTTCATAAAAGAGGTCAAACCAATCACGAACTCTCGGAAATTGCGGACACTAGCTACCCGTTCCATAGCAGAGATACTGTCCATAATTAGACGTCGCGGCTTGAAGCCAAGAATTTCACGGCGGATCACCAACAGGTGATCCTCAAGTCCCATTGCTTCTGGATATTGGCAGACGATGCGGAGTAGTCCTTCCTGTTCCCACTTGAAAAAATTAATACCCCAAGAGGAGGCATTGCGTAGTAATTGCTCACGGGATTCCTCGTAAGCCAGTAGCAACACTTTCTCGCCGCTACGACAGCCCTCGGCAGCAAACATGGCGGACATTAGAGTCTTGCCACCACCGGTTGGTCCACTGACCAAGAAAATTGAATCCCGGAAGATGCCGCCATTGGTCATGAGATCCAGGTCGGAATTCCCGGTACCAGTGCGATCATTGGAGGATTCTTGGGTAAGTTCCATCGCTGACAATGCCAAAATTGTGATGCCGGTATTGGTAATTGTGAAGGGATATTCACCCTTGCAATGTACGTCACCTCGCATCTTCAATACTTGGATGGTGCGGCGGCATTTTTCTTCGAGGAGGACATTGCGTACGACGATAACGTTGTCGGAGATGAACTCTTCGACGCCGTGGCGTGAAATATGGCCATACTCGTCGAGACGTTCGGCGGTCATCAGGGTAGTTACACCGAGTTCCCGCATCACTTCGGTGATACGGAAAATTTCCAGTCGCACTTTGGAGGTATCGGAAAACTGGTGAAACAGTGATCCAATCGAATCGATTACCACAAAATCGGCATTAATTTGTGTTATCGCTTGACGAATTTGAAAGATTAATCCTTCGAGGTTGTAATGACCTACTTCTTCGGCAGGAATTGGATCTGGGGAGCCATCAACGAAGGCTAGTTTGTTTCGCTTTATGAGTTCCATCAAATCCCAGCCGACACGCTTGACATTGCGCATAATTTCGATCGGCTTTTCCTCCAGGGTAACAAAAATCCCAGCGTGACCGTGCTGCGTAATGCCCCGATAGAGAAATTCGACGCCGAAAATGGTCTTACCTGACCCAGAGGTACCCACCAGGAGGGTGGTACGGCCCTGTGGCAACCCGCCCATCGACAGATGCTCAAATCCCTCGATACCTGTGGGTATTTTGGTTGGTGCACGAATATCCAATGTTTCTAGATTTTTCATTTATTTATGTCTCCACGTATTTAACTCAATCTATCGTATCAACATCAAGGCCGATAGTTCGAGTTACTCTTTCCGAGTCTGTTAAATGCCCAATAAATCTGCGAATCGGCAACGGTTTTGTACGAATTAGCAATGGTGTGGCCAATACACGGTATTTTACAACAGCCTCCGGTTGAACCGAGAGGTCGATCATCTCCAATTCGCAAGTTTTTCCCGCGCGCTCGACTAGTCGCATCAGCGACTTTTTCAATTCGCCAGCGGAAGTATTTTCTCCAAAAAATAACAATGTAAATTTGAAATTCACTGCCATTAACTCGAATCCTCATTATTTGAAAATTTCATCGCCCAATCGCGGTAGATGTCGACCAAACGCCCCAATATTCTAATAAGGACCAACCGAGCATCCATTGAAAACGATCGCTCTACGATCGGCAAGGCTCTTTCTTCATTTTCCCTTAATACGCGTTGGTGAAATCTTACTACTTCACGAGCACCATAGCCCCTGGCGGCAAATAGTCTAGCGACGGACTGATCATACTCAGGCAGTTCATTTTCACCTGCTCTCAGCATCCGCACGGAGCGGTAAACCAGGGCACGGTATTTGGCCTCGATGGCGACATCATCCTTGGGTAGGTCACAGGTGGGACATAGCTTCGACGCCAAAGGTACCTTTGAACGATAGCACTGGTAGCATCGAGCGACCTCGGCGCTATACCACTGATGCTGTTTATTGCGCCAAGCCTGTTCCAGGGCGCGGGCCAGATATTTACGCTCGTAGGCGTAGCGCAAAGCACGAATTAGCAGCGCGCCACTGAGTTCGGACTTAACTAAATAATCCTGTGCTCCGTGCTGTAATGCTTCGATTCCCTGACGCTCATCGTGTTGTGTTGTCAGGACCACCATCGGTAGATCTGAGGCTGACTGTTGCAAAACGTCCAGGGTTTGCAGACCCTGGCTATCCGGTAAATCCAGATTTAGAAGTATCAGATCAATCCCCCCCGCCAGTAGTCGTTCCAGGGTTGAGGAAAGTTGGTTGGTGATCCTGAGTTGGAAGGGATGCTCTACGACTACACTCGCTAACATCGTTCGAATGATTTCAGCATCCGTAGAATTATGTTCGACTAGTAAAACCCGCAATTTCTCACTAGGCATTTGAAGCTCGAAATGGGGCCTCTCGCCTTCGAGTGCTAGAGCGATTGTTACCAGAGGAAGCTGGATGTTTTTACCGTCCTGCTTGTCTGATGAGTTGGTTTCGTTGGCGAGCATTCGATCCAGGGAAGTCGGGGTTGAATTCTTTACGCATGTCATCAATGTGAAAATATTAATACCACTCGATGTTAAAGTTTTTCGCGTTGACTCCAGGTTAACTATCCCACCAATGAACGTTGCTTACTTGCAACCAACTAATTTTATTAGATCACATCCTCGGATGAGTGAGTGATTCTGCTGATGTCAAGGGTAGAATCCAATAAACACAATGGGTTACAAAAACTTGAAAATTGAGTACCAAAGGGCAATACCCTAGCGATGTTGTCAACTATAGCTTCCGATTCGCCCATTGTAAAGCAGGGCTACCCACCTGAGTCACAACAGTTTAAAAATCAATGAGTAATTGGGGTAGGTATCTTTTACGCACCTTCAAGAGGGTAGCCTTTCCCTCGTTGGCATGTATTGCGAGTTTAAGGGGGCGGTCCTCGAGGACTAGACCAGTACCGAGCAATCAAACTGGCGTGTATATCTGTCATTTTGTGGATACATATTAGACATTATCGGAAACCCAAAACCTCACCCCCCGCCCCCCTCTCCTTAACAGGAGAGGGGGAGATTTTTTGCCTGTTCCGTTCAGGAGTTAAGCATAACAACGGAATAATTCTCCCCCTCTCCTGTTAAGGAGAGGGGGGCGGGGGGTGAGGTTTCCGATAATGTCTATTGCACAAACATCCCCTTAGCGTAAGATGTTGAATACTTTTACCCATGTTGGGTCATTTGCCAAGCCAAGGTAGATGGCCAATAATGTTGTCGTCCCGTGAGTTCCTCGGGACCTTGGGCCTGTGGAGAGGTCGTGAGACTTGGGGGGTTGTCGGCTGTGGTGCAATCTACGTAAAACGCCCTATTAAGGGGTGTTTTTCTGGGGAAAACTAGGTAATTCCCATGGTAGCCTCGATGAAGCAGGAACCGAATACTGTTTATCTTCTGGGATAAGTGGGTAGGCCATTCGGAGAATGGATTATCTGGTAGGTGCTGTGTTTAAACCTTAATCAAGTAAGATTCTTAATTTCCCAATCAAAAACGACCGCTAATCGAGGAGCGACGCAACCATGCGGACCATCCGATGGGTGATGTTAATCATGATGTTGACGGCGACGTTACCAGCAATGGCAGCAAGTGGGGATTTGCAACCGGGATTTCTGCTGTCTGGAGACAATAGCGAGTTAATCAGCGTTCAATCCGGGTCCTTTGCAGCCAAGAGCAGCTTCCAGAAACTCTCCGCAGGTCAGGCGACTGCCTTTGTTGGGGGGGGTACCCTTGGGGCTGTTTTTCTCGGTCGCTTTTTTGCCAGGGCATTGTCACTTGACCGCGCCCCGTTCACTTTGATGGGCGCCATACTTGGCGCCGTTCTCGGTGGTCAGTGGTGCGACAATGATTGGTGGCCTTGTTGAGGATTACAGCGCAATACTTAACCGCTCATTACGAATAGTCGATCGTGGTGGGCGCTCTCTCGGATTACCCACCTGGTGATTCCCCCGTAGGCAGACTCAGGAAGTGCTCGCGATAGTGGCGTAGCTCCGCCACCGAGGCCCGGATATCCTCAATCGCAAGATGGGTAGAGTTCTTCTTGAAAGATTTTGCTATCGTGGGCGCCCAACGTTTGGCAAGTTCCTTGACGGTGCTTACGTCTAAATTTCGATAGTGGAACCACTTCTCTAGGGTTGGCATGTAACGGGCCAGGAAACGTCGATCCTGACAGATACTGTTGCCACATATAGGAGATTTGTTGGCGGGGACATAGCGACTGACAAAGTCCAAAGTCAAGCGTTCCGCTTGTGCCACGTCGATACGACTGGCTCGGACCCGCGCTACCAACCCCGAGGAATGGTGTTGGCGGGTGTTCCACTCGTCCATCCGGATCAGCGCGGTATCGTTTTGATGTACGGCGATTACTGGACCCTCAGCCACGAGATTGAGGTGGGTATCGGTAATAAGGGTGGCAATCTCGATGATGAGGTCACTCTCTGGCTCGAGCCCGGTCATCTCCAAGTCAATCCACACCAGATGGCTCGGATTCTGTGAGACGTTGACCATAGGAACTGGGGGCTGTTCTGAAAATTGTGACGAATCATTACTCTGCAAGTGTATTCTCCTCGTCCGAATGTGAGATCTAAAGCCCAAATAGGCTCTGCCGATACCCCCAAAAGAAGAGGATTCCGACAGATACCGGAGGACTAATGTTCGATCTGTTTAAAAGTAAGAAAGTACCCCCAGGTATGATTGGGGAGACGGCACGCATCAATGCCCTATTTCAAACCGTAAAAGAACAAGGGGCAGTAGTATCTCTGCGGATCGCGGGTTCTGAGGTTTGGTACAACAGCACACTGGTTGCGATGGAGCCGCGTCAGGGACTGTTGGCGCTGGAGCGTATCCAGGAAGAAAACGGCCACCAGCGTATGATTCGAGTCCGTCGCTTTCATGCCATGACCCGCTGCAAAGGAGTCCTCAGTTTCAATGCGGAACTCCTTCCTGGTATCAAGGAGGGGCAGACCCGCTACGTAATACGAATGCCAGAAGCCGTAGAGTACCAAGAGCGGCGCACCGGTAGTATCTCCCTGTCCACCACTGCACCGTCGGCCATCACCCTCATGGGAATGGGGCGTGTGGCGCGCGGTTATCTATCTGATATCTCGCTTACCGACCTTGAGCTACGTACCCGCGACATCGTTCCTTTTCGACCCGAAGAAGAGGTGGCCTCTTGTACCTTTCAGCTACCTGGTGGTCTATCGGTGTCTTGCCGGTTGAAGGTGATTAGTACGCAGTTGGACACTATTGCTCACGAGACTCGGGTAAGAGGTGAGTTGTTAGACCTTCCCGAATTCCAACGCCGCGAGTTGGATCGAACACTTGCCGAACTTGCCCAAGCCTAGGGGTAACGCGAAAAATAATGGTTCGTCTCGATTGGGGGGGGGCTTGAGAATCTAATTTCTTGTTCTAAAAACAAAGTTTTCCCCAACCCATCACGAATTAATTAACCCAAGTTGCCACCTAGCGCGCCTTTCTCCCCTCTCCCTCCGGGAGAGGGGCTTTTTCGTTCCTCACCGCATAGGTGGCAACTTGGGTTAATTATCTATAAAGGGATGGAGTGCTGACTTATGCGCCGTAGCGATTTCTCTTTTGATCTACCCCCCAGCCTTATCGCCCAATATCCCATCGAACGTGGTACGAGCCGCCTGTTGACGCTTGATGGAATCAGTGGCCACAGCGAGGATCGTACCTTCTCGGAATTGCCGGAGTTACTCGTCGCCGGTGACCTGATGGTCTTCAATGATACCCGCGTAATCCCTGCCCGGTTACTGGGCCACAAGCGTAGTGGTGGCCGAGTAGAGGTGTTCATTGAACGTATTCTGGACCGCGAACGAGTCCTCGCTCAGGTACGAGGTGGAAAATCCCTCGCCCTTGGCAGTAGCCTGTTGCTGGAGCGGGGTGTAGAGATCGAGGTATTGGGACGGCGTGATGAATGGTTTGAACTGCGTTTCGATGACCCACGTCCCGTGTCTGAGATCCTTGATGATATCGGACACATTCCCCTGCCCCCCTACATTCAGCGTCCCGATGAATCTCTGGATCAGGATCGCTATCAGACCGTCTATGCCCGCTCTCCCGGTGCGGTGGCGGCACCCACTGCCGGTCTCCACTTTGATGAGACGTTACTCAATCGACTTACCGCGCGGGGGGTAGAGAGTGCCTACGTCACCTTGCACGTAGGCGCAGGAACCTTTCAGCCAATGCGAGTGGAAGACCCCTCCCAACATCGGATGCACAACGAATGGATGGAGATACCGGAGGAAACCTTTAGTGCGGTGCGTGCGGCTCGTGTGCGGGGGGGGCGGGTAATAGCTGTGGGCACTACCAGCGTGCGTGCCCTAGAGAGTGCCTCCTGCACCGGTCACCTGCTTCCCTTCCGCGGTGAGACCGACATCTTCATCTATCCCGGCTACTGCTTTCGTACCGTGGATGCCCTAGTGACTAACTTCCATCTCCCAGAATCTACCCTACTCATGCTGGTATGTGCCTTCGCTGGCCGAGAGCACGTTATGACGGCCTATCGCCACGCCGTAGCAGCGGGCTACCGCTTCTTCAGCTACGGTGATGCCATGTTTCTGACTGCGAATCCCCGCACCCGGCCGTAACCGTTTCCTAGAGTCTCCGTCACCATTCCGATGCTCCTACCTCGTCCCCCTCTTCATTATTCATGAAGAAGGGGGTGGGTATGAATTTTGCTCTGGAATGATAAGCAAGACGCACGGATTACGCCAATTTTCCCAGACACCAAAGATATTTCTTTAATGTCTGGAACTAGTCGCCGGTATTTCGCTAAGTACGCCGCACCAACTTAACAAACTGTAACCCCATTATCACAAAACGCCAGAGCTGCCACAAAGGATTGCGTTGAAACACTTTATCGGTTTTGCTGATGATATATTTCATGTCGTTTCTCTTTATCCGTGTAAATAGGCTTAGGGCATGTACTTCCACATAGGCTTAGCGCTCAACTTGTAGAGGAACGCATGGTGGAGCCCCTTCTTAATCCATGCACCAGCGAGACCCATATCCACGGTGGTTGCATTGATGTCGCGCCCGTTGCTTTCTGGGAAACGCTTACGGTCACGCACAATTGGATAGATACCAATCGTACATCCCGAACCGCTGGTTACTGATCCCTTCAAGGACGCAATACACATTCCCGGCGTTTCGGCCAAGGATGCGGTATGACTGGGTTCACGCCCCTGAATCATTTCCGCAATGTTCAGTGCAGCAGCTTTACCAGTCAATTCCGAGGTATAACCAGTACGGGGAATCGCCGGACAGATGAGGGCGCCACTCGGGGCCGTCATGGGTTTAGACATGCACCCTGGCGGGGCAAAGGCAATGCCGGCCGCGAACATATTCTTGTAGATCGGATTCTGGTAGGTCTTTGGCCAATCTTGACCGTCGAGCTGATCGTATGGCTTCCCATAGACGGCGTCCACCTTCAAGAATCCACCCGGATTGAGCAGCTTGCTGGCCAGATCATTACCATCCCGGTCCAGATAGCGAATTGGTTTGCCCCGGAAAGGAGGGATTAGCATCGCAAAATCGTATTGGATCTTGCCAATTTTGCCATCCACGTCCTCGGTATGAATGAATTCCTCGTCTACCCGGCTGACATGGCTCCGTACCTGGGCCTGGATGTTATAGTCGGTATAAATGGATTCAGCCATATCATTCGAGGTGAACAAGATGGAGCCCATCATCATCTTGGTCTCGAATCCATCAATACCAAAATCACCGAGCTGCGGCTCGTTGGACACCCATTTGAGATCAACCTGATTGCGGAGACCACGATCGGTCAAGTCATTATGGATCTGAGCGATGAATTCAAAGGCCGCGCCTTGGCAGGTACAGGTACCATGCCCAGTACCAACAACAATCGAGGCACGGCCCCCCTTCTTCAGCTTTTCTACCAATTGCAGATAACGTTGTGCGGTCTGCTCGGCGTGGCCAGGGGTACAGATAGAATAGGTGTGGCCTTTCTCTGGCCCTAGTCCGGGGGTAGCATCGAAATTCAGGAATGGACCCGTTGCATTGATCAGGTAATCATAGTTAACACGGATAGGATCTTTGCTGGAGCCATCCTTCATATCCACGACGACATACTGTTCGTCTGGATGTATCTCCGTAGCCAACCCTTGAACAAATTTGATACCGAGACGATCGTAAACAGGCTTGAGTTCAAACTGGGTTTTTTTGGTCTCCATCTGACCGATCCCAACCCAGATCAACGAGGGAATAAAGGTGAACGTGGTGGTTGGATTCACTACAATAACTTCGTGATTACCCTTTCCCTTGAGGGCATCTTGCAAAATGATTGCAGCATATTGTCCGGCAAATCCGGCACCCAGAATTACGGTTTTAGCCATAGTTCTCTCTTTATTAGAAGGAAAGACATTGGGAGTAATGGACACTGGAGGTTATCGAAAATCCGTTTATCTACCATACGGGCCTTGTACACCTTCACTGGCGGCACGACAACCTCTATTACGAAAATCACCTACCTAGGGGATCAAGCGATGCCCTAATTATTTATCCTTCGATGTAGACTTTCTATCCACCTCATCCTCCTGCGCAGACCCACTGGGCATCTTGTGGGCAATGCCCTTGTGACAATCAATACAGGTCTGGCCATGCTCGAACGCACCTTCATGTTTCTTTCGGGCAAAACGGTCTTGCTCGCTAAAGTCCATGTGCGCAAAAGAGTGGCAATTCTGACACTCCCTTGAGCTATTTTCCTTCATTTTGGCTCAGACGCTCTCAGCCATTTCCAGACGGTGCGCCCCATACTTCTCTGGGGTGTCAATCGTCCCCAAGATCTCATGGAGCAGATCCCTACTCGCCATAATTTTGGCCTGCATCTTTGGCCAGAAACTCTTCGGTACATGACAATCTGCACAGTTGGCGTGAACACCGACACGATTGTTCCAGTGGGTCTTCTTTTCCTGAAACTCCTTGAGGTTAACCTGCATGGAGTGACGGGAGGTACAGAACTCGGTCGTGTTCGTTACCTCCAAACCGACACTAAAAAATCCTACCAGGATTACGGTAAGAATGAACACAACGACACCTAAAAGGATCCGTTTACGCATCGAATCCCCGGATTTTTGACTAGCAGGATCACTGGAAGTCATCGTCAACCTTGCTAGGATATCATCAATGGGGTGGAATACTAAATGGTCCCGGACGCATCATAAATTGCGCGGGAAAGTCGGGATTACGCCAACCAACTGGGGCGGTTAGTTCCGGTGGCGGTCTTAGTCGCGAGATAAAGTCCGCTGTGGCAACCATGTCGCTTTCGGTCAAGTCTTTAATCTTCTTGACCATTATTGTACCAGTGTTGTGTCTCTGGTCGTTCTTTATCCAATAAAACTGACGAAGCAGATAGGAAAAGTGCTGCCCCTGCATACGAGGATAAAAATCCTCATCGCTGCCCTCTCCATTCGCGCCGTGACATTTCACGCAATGTTCTTTGTAGAGTTTGGCCCCGTGCTCCAGATCGATGCCCGGTCCTAGTTCATTATTCGGAGACATGGGCAAACGAGCGATGTAGGCAGCTACATCGGCAATATTCTGGGGACCACCCAAGACGCTATGCTGGGAGAAAGAATACATCGCAGGATTCTCACGGTTACCCGCACGAATATCAGCAAGCTGCTTGATAATCACGTTGACGTGTTGCCCGGCAATCTGAGGATAGTGCCCCATTTGGCCGCCCCACCCCATAGGGGTGTGACAGAACGCGCATTTCTCATAGATGCGCGTCCCATTCTCCAGGTTAGGAGTCAGGGCCATGGCCTCTTCTTTCTCATCATTCCAAGCCAAAACCTCAACCGCAAGAATTAGACCTAAAACTACCACAAGAGGCTTGGAGAGCAATAGCTGCGCCATCGTAATCTTTCGGTGATGGACTTAAACCTGGCCGCCGGTTACTTCTTTCGAATATTGGTTTTCTGAAGAATCACGGGACAGCACCCAATAACGCGCATGAAGATAGTGGATGATGGACATACAACACCGCACCACAATCCTCATGTATTTGTAAAAACTTCAAATATGACACCAGGCACAATATTAGACAACCCAAGTTGCCACCTCGCACTCTTTTCTCCCCTCTCCTGAAGAGAGAGCTTTTTCGTTTCTTAATGCATAGCAACTAGGATTAGACATCATCGGAAACCCTGGACCCTATCCCTCGTATCTTTATCCCAACCCGAAAGTGGCCAGAATTCCCGATAAAGTCTATTCAACACAACCGCTTACTCCCACTCCTACGAGAAGGGGTGTGAACAATTACGTCGCGATCAACCAAACATGTCCTGGGTAATGTTCTTGTACCAACTATAGGCGTAGGCCACTTCACGTTTACGCTGGGCGGCGCTCGCCTTCGCCGGGGAAACACCACCAGAACCCTCAACCGATTTAATAGTGGCGCCTTCCAGGCGATAAACCCCTGCTACTGAAATACCCCAATCAGGATTGAGGAGGCTGTAACAAGTATTCAGATAGGTAGGTGTTGGCATTTCGCCACCGTTCAGGGCCGCCACCACTACTGCTGCCGCTAGCTTGGCCTGAGAGTTTGCAGAGTAGGCAGACTTCGGCATATCTGCGGCAATACAGGCATCACCTATGACATGCACATCCTTGGCCTTTGTGGATTCAAAGGTGGCCTTATTGACAGGACACCAACCTTTCTCATCGGTCAATCCACTGGTTTGGGCGATCTTGCCCGCCATCTGCGGTGGGATGATATTGATGATATCGCCATGGGTCACTGTATCGAGTTCCCCGGAGTATACCGTCATGGTATTTGGATCCACCCTCGTGACTTTTCCTTCAGCAGATGCTGGGAGCCAACTAATCATGCTATCCGGGGTACCAAAACCATAAAGGGCGGTCCAGCCTTCGACGAATAGCGCCTGTTTGGAAAACTTTTCCTTGGCATCCAGGATGATGACCTTGGACTTTGGTTTGTGTTGCTTCAGATAATGAGCGATCTGGCTAGCACGCTCGTAAGGTCCAGGGGGGCAACGATAGGGATCAGCCGGTGCTGAGATAATTACTGTCCCGCCATTCTTCATTGCTACCAATTGCTTGCGCAGCAATTCGGTCTGAGGGCCAGCTTTCCAGGCATGGGGGAGTTTTTGGGTAATGGCCTCGCTATAACCATCAATGGCATCGTATTTGAGGTCAATACCGGGAGAGACCACCAGTCGATCGTACTCCAGGGCTGCGCCACCCTCCACCGTCACTTTATGCGCCACGGCATCGATCGCAGTGGCCATCTTCGCAACGATTTTTACGCCGTGTTTAATGAGGCCACTATAACTAAACTTCAGCGAATCCAGGGTACGCTCTCCCGAGATCACCTCATTACTCAGGAAGCAAGTGTAATAATTCGGATTCTGTTCGACTAGCGTCACTTCGATAGCGGGATCGGCCATCTTAATATACTTGGCAGCAATCGTGCCACCTGCTCCACCACCAATCACAACCACCCTTTTTGCAGCACCCCGTGTGATGAAAGGAAAACCAAAGGTGCTGGCCGCCGTTGTAGTAACCGCTAACTTTATAAAATTTCTGCGGGTAAGATTGGACATGCGAGCGATCTCCTCACTTATTTTGACTGGCGTAGAACTGCAGAACACTATCGAGGCCGTTAGGGTTCGCATCGAGGATTGCATCAATGCGCTTCTTCATCTTCCTCGGCATGTTACGGGTACCCGCCCGGAAATCTTCCATGGCATGTTGCAAATAGGGCAACCACTGCCCTGCGAGGATCGAGGAGCCATCTTCATCCTTTCTTCCTGCGTCGACATGGCAGCTTTCGCAGTTTTCGCTCGCCAAGGCCTTACCTGCCTTTACTTTGGCTGCATCAACCGGTTGCGGGTGTCGCTCGAATTTCTGCTTGCTGAAATACTCGGCCATTGCATTAATTTCTTCATCCGTGTAACCCTTGGTGAGACGGTCCATGATGGTGGATGGACGTTCACCAGTTTTGAAACCTTTCATCTCTCCGACAAAGGTCTCTACCGAAATTCCAGAAATGATAGGAGTTGCGGGACCCATACTAGAGCCATTAGGACCGTGACAACCCGTACAAGTGCTCGCAAGAAGCGCCCCATTGGGGCCAGCAGACCAGGCAGCGGTAGTCATTGCGCAGCCTAACGCTAAAGCAGATAAACCGATTATTTTCTGGCTCATCCTCGTGACCTCTTCATGCGCAATAGTAATTCATTTATCTGTTGTAACCGTTTAGTTTTTCACGGTATCCCGTTCTCTGATTGAGAAGATTTCGGGGTGAGAATTCTAAATAGTTACTGCCGGTTAATTGTAGTCAAATCGATATCCAGGGATTATCGGAAACTCATTTTGTTGGATTTGATAAACTTGGGTAGAAAGGGCCGTTCTAAATTATCCGGTAATCCTTACGGCACTCAACACGGCACCGCTGCCCTCAATTTCTAGGGAGACGGCATGAACAACTCTCAGAAATTTCACGGCGAATATAAGAATCTTTGAATATTTGCAGCTACTCGAGTAACTGCCTTTCAATCTGCGCACTTTTGGTTCGCGGCAGTTATAGCACGCACCATTTGTGATGGTCAAATATCACATCCTGAAACACATAATTGCGTTTGAGCTTTCGAGTAGTGAGGGTTGTGCAATAATGCCTCTCTACTAACCGAGATAGGTAGATCGCATTAGCTGTCTAAGAATTTTCGATTATCTTCATTAGGTATAAAATAGTCAGCTTCCGTGGTAGATGATAATTACTATCAATAAAAAGGAGGGTGTTTGATGTTCGAGGCTGCCGAGTTGGGACGTACCCTCTCCGCTCAGGACTATCGGGAAGAGGTCCCTCTCCTACGAGAGCAACTCTTACAGCTTCAGGATGAGCTACGAGACGCCAATTTTTCCGTGATTATCCTGTTTCACGGGGTAGACGGGGCGGGAAAGGGGGAGACTGTCAATCTCCTCAACGCATGGATGGACCCACGAGGAATCGTTACTCGTGCCTTCGGTGACCCCTCCGACGAAGCGCGGGAGCGTCCCGAGTTTTGGCGTTTCTGGCGGGAACTGCCCCCTAAGGGGCGGATCGCCCTGTTTTTGAGTTCCTGGTACTCACGTCCGATCCTCGACCATGTCTATGGCCTGACCGAGACCGCGACCTTTGAGCGCTGCCTGAATCGTATCGTTACCTTCGAGCGGATGTTGGTCGAAGATGGGGCGTTGCTCATTAAGTGTTGGATGCATCTAGGTAAGAAGGCTCAGAAAGGGCGCCTCAAAAGCCTCGAAAAAGACCCGCGCACCCGCTGGCGCATTACCCAGACCGATTGGAAGCACTTCAATCTCTACGACCGTTTCATCGACGCGTCGGAACATGTCTTGCATCGAACTGCCACCGGCGAGACCCCGTGGACGATTATTGAAGGGTACGATCCAAACTATCGGGAGATTACGGTGGGACGAATGGTACGCGATGCGATCCGTCGTCATCTGGAGCAATCCAAGTACCACAACCGATCGGCGCCACCAACGCTCACCCAGAGTTTTACCGCTATCCGTGGAGGTAATGATGCCTCTCGTACTGTTCTATCCCACCTCGATATGACCCTCGCTGTAGATAAAAAAGAGGACTACAAGGGGCGTTTGGAGGAGCTCCAGGGCAAACTTAACCTTCTATTTCGCCGTGCCAAGCAGCAACGGCACTCACTCGTGGTGGTTTTCGAGGGCTGGGATGCTGCCGGTAAAGGGGGGACGATCCGCCGGGTAACTGCGGCCTTGGATGCCCGCGACTACCAAGTTATCCCAATTGCGGCCCCCACGGACGAAGAACAAGCCCACCACTACCTGTGGCGTTTCTGGCGTCACCTACCGCAGGCGGGGAGGGTGACCATTTTTGACCGTTCCTGGTACGGTCGGGTGCTTGTGGAGCGCATCGAAGGGTTTGCACCAGAACCCACGTGGATGCGGGCCTATTCAGAAATTACCGATTTCGAGGAACAACTCCACGAACATAACATCCTTGTGGTGAAATTCTGGTTGCACGTCACCCAAGAAGAACAACTGCGACGTTTCGAAGAACGTAAAATTACTCCCTATAAACATTATAAACTCACCGAAGAAGATTGGCGTAATCGGGAGAAATGGGACCTCTACGACTTTGCCGTTAACGACATGGTCGAACGTACCAGCACTCGTTTTGCCCCCTGGACCCTGGTCGAAGCCAACGATAAACGTTATGCCCGCATCAAAGTCTTGAAGACGCTCTGCGACCGCCTTGCAATAGTAGTAGACAAATTGGAAGAACCCAGCCAGAATAAAGAATCAAGCAAAAAACAGAAAACATAAACGCAATGTATTATTGTGTGATCATCTACTTCCTCCCGTTGGCGGGGGGGTGATTACGATTCTACGCCCCAGAGTCGAAAGGGAATTTCCGCTGCGATCCGGGGGCGTTTCGTTCAACTTTCGGCTAATAACTGGCAACCCTCCGGGTTGCAAAACACAACATCGGGGTTTTTGGCTAGGCACTAGCTAGAACAACTTAATTCGAGAGGACTATGAACGATTCCACATCCAATCCCATTGCTGCCTCTTCTCCTCTCGCTGGATCCACGATAGATCTAAGTATTCCGGAGTTTTATCTTAATCGGGAGCTGACCTGGCTTTCCTTTAATCGCAGGGTGCTTCATGAGGCCCAGGATTCCCGCACCCCTTTATTGGAACGACTCAAGTTTGTAGCCATTGTGGCCGCAAATCTGGATGAATTCTTCATGAAGCGCATCGGGGGTCTTAAGCAACAGATCGAAGCGAAGGTATGTATGCCAAGCCCCGACGGTCGAACTCCGGTACAACAACTCGCCGAATGCCAGAGGATGGTGCGTGATTTGGAGGCAACCAAACACGGGGCCATGATAGAGGTGTTACATTTATTGGAGCAGCATGGCATTTTTATTCGTCGCTATATCGATCTGGACGATGCCACTAAGGCAGGGCTACGTGAACACTACATCAATAATATATTTCCGCTAGTCACGCCGTTGGCTATGGACCCGGCCCATCCTTTTCCCTTCGTTTCTAATCTGGCGCTCAATCTGTTGGTGACCCTGCGCTTCCCCGGCGATAGCGAGACGTATCTAGCGCGGGTCAAAGTACCGATACGTAGCGGGATTGCACCGCGTTTTCTCCAGGTGGGAGATAGCCACACCTATGTAACCCTTGAGGATGTCATGATCAACAACCTGGATCTTTTATTCCCAGGGATGAAGGTCCACGCCTGTGAGATGTTTCGAATAACCCGTAATGCTAATGTAGAACGAGATGAAGAAGAGGCCGACGATCTGCTGGAGATGATCGAATCCGAATTGCGTGACCGTCAATTTGCCCCAATTGTGCGTTTGGAGGTTATGCAAGGCATCGGTGCGATTCATCGTGGGATGTTGGCGGCAGAGTTGGGGTTAAATGAGGTCAATGAGGTCTATGAGGTAGCGGGTATGATGGCCCCGCGCGATTTGATGCAACTCGCAGCCCTCGAACGCCCTGGATTGCGCGATGTCGTACACCATCCTATTGACAATCCACGCCTCCAGGATCCGCGTAGTATTTTCTATATCATCCGTGATGGTGGGCCGATTCTACTTCAACACCCATACGAGTCTTTTGCTACCTCGGTGGAGCGTTTTCTGCGTACCGCTGCTGAAGACCCCAAGGTGCTGGCGATCAAAATGACGCTTTACCGCACCTCTGCGGATTCTCGTATCATCGCCTATCTCATTAATGCCTCCCGCAAGGGAAAACAGGTATCGGTGTTGGTGGAGGTCAAAGCGCGTTTTGATGAAGCGGCCAATATCCAGTGGGTACGGCGCCTGGAAATGGAGGGGATTCATGTTACCTATGGAGTCATCGGCCTCAAGACTCACACCAAGGTGATCTTGGTGGTGCGTAAGGATTTTGACCGTCTGCGCCGTTATGTTCATATTGGTACCGGTAATTACCATGCCGGGACGGCGCGTCTCTATACTGACTTCGGTATGCTTACTTGCGATACCGCCATTGGTCAGGATATTAGTGAACTCTTCAATTTTCTTACGGGTTATTCGCCGCCGCGTAGTTATCGGAAACTCCTGGTGGCCCCCTATACTCTCAAGAATTCTTTGTTGGGACGTATCGAGCGAGAAATAAAATTACACCGCTCCGATAATCACGGTTGCATTCAATTCAAGATGAATGCCTTGGAAGATCAAGACATCGTAGCGGCGTTGTATCGTGCGTCTCAAGCGGGGGTAAAAATAGACCTTATTGTGCGTGATACCTGTCGCCTACGTCCAGGGGTTCCTGGGGTTAGCGAAAATATTCGAGTTCAGAGTATCGTGGGCCGTTTTCTGGAGCACAGTCGTATCTTCTATTTCCGTAACGGAGGCGATGAGGAGTATTACATCGGTTCTGCGGATTGCATGAAACGCAATTTGGAGAGCCGCGTGGAGGTGGTAGCACCGGTAGAGGATAAGCGATTACGTGAGGATCTTCGTCTGGTTCTAGATATTCAGCTTAACGATCGACGCAATGCCTGGGATATGCAACCCGATGGCAGCTATCTGCAACGCACCATGGGTGAAGAAGAATCGCTGGGTACGCAAGAACAATTGATCGAACTGGCTAATAATCGATCCAAAGCCGTGGCCAAACGTAAACGCAAGAAATTCCGCAGCAAGATGTTGCACCGATTTCTTGGAGAAGGGATCTGAAAGGTTTTAGATGCTATTTTCTTCCTCCTTTCGATACTGAATCCAGTTTAATGGTAATCGTCTAATTGCTTACTCTCCCTCCCACCGAGGGAGGGTGAACGGTTACCCTCCATGCAGTTTTATTGTGGACTATGTTGTTTCCCTCCCTTACGTGAATGATTCATTCCTTCGGGACGAGTCCCCGGAGCCCGAGTCTCACCAGTGGGTCGATCGATACCCGCGCCACTTCCGACAGCTAATTCTATGCGAGCCCCCTCGCGGAGCTTGTCCAAACCGTCCACGACCACTCGATCACCAGGCAGGATTCCCTCTTCTACGGTCACCCGATTACCTTCACTGGGACCTAGGCGTATTGAACGTACTGTGACCGTTTGATCTTCGCGTACTAAATAGACGAAAACCCCTTGTGTCCCGCGCTGGATTGCCGCACTTGGCAGGGTTGTAACTCCCCGCAATGTATCCAAGCGCAGACGAACCGTCACGAATTGATTGGGAAAAAGGTTCTCATCCCGATTAGAGAATTGTGCCTTAAGTTTAATCGTACCGGTCGCGGGATCGATCTGATTATCCACGGTTAGCAAGGTTCCTTCCGCTAAACGAGTGCTGCCGTTACGGTTCCACGCCTCTACTGGTAACGTGATTCCGGTGTGTAGGGATTTCATCAGCGTGGGCAATCGGTCTTCAGGCAGGGGAAAGACAACCGTAATAGGCTGAAGTTGGGTAATTACCACCAATCCATTTTGATCGTTGGTATGGATAAGATTGCCGGGGTCCACCTGACGTAGGCCAATCCGTCCGCTAATGGGAGCAGTGATCTGACAGTAAGAAAGTTGGAGGCGCGCACTTTCAATTTGGGCCTGATCCACTTTGTGGGTGGCCTGATACTGATGTACGAGGGCAGCTTGGGTGTCAAGCTGTTGTTTTGCGATGGAATCTTCTTTAAACAGGCCGCGATAGCGGGCAAGGTCGACCTGAGCGTTTTGTAGTAGTGCTTCATCGCGAGCAAGTTGGGCCTGCGCCTGGTCTAATTGGACCTGGAAGGGACGCGGGTCGATCTCCGCCAAGGTGTCGCCGGCCTTGACCATCTGCCCTTCCCGAAACAAGATCTTGGTCAGTTGACCCTCCACGCGAGTGTGCAATACCACGGTATTAAGCGCAGTAACCGTACCCAAACCGTCAAGATAGAGGGCAACATCCGCCACCACCGCTGTAGCCACCGCCACTGGTGGAAGCCGCAATTTTCCCGCTCCCATCCCTTTTCCGGATTGCGGGGTAGCAGGCCCCTCATCGGAATGAGAAGAGAGGTAATAGTAATATCCACCACCACCAACCAGAGAAAGCAGCAGCCACCAGAGGAGTGCGCGACGCTTCCGATGCCGCTTAGGGACGAAAGAGGATTCGTTGGAGGGAGCGATCGTCGGAGGGGCCGCTTGGTCTGGCTCGGGAGTTACGGTGTCGTTCATCAGAGAGTTATGCACAGAGTAGTGGTAACGCCCACTTGGATGCTGATTTTGGAAATCCATTTCAGTCTGTTTTGTGGGCTATGAGCGGCTAGCCTAGCATACAAATCAGCTTGTTACATGAAAGGCTACAGCCATCAGCACTTCCTACCTAGCGCCTGACCATTGGCCCTATAATGGGTTTATTTCATGTGATTAGTGAGGTATTCTGGGACCTAAAAATTGCAGCAAGTCTGTGCTTTCTTGGTTAGAGTGATCCGGTAGAATGGCCCGTGATTTTCTGGTTACACACGCAGGTGAGGATCGATTTCACTCCTCATCGAATCCACATACCACCACTATCCAGCCGTAGATAAGATTTCCTTCTTCTCGAGGGGGGGGGAATAACCGGTTGCCAATTATTTTGGAGACAGCAAAATGTCGAAGCGTGCAGGTCTGGCCATTCTTGCAGTATTTGTTATCGGTTCGCTCCTCGATTTCGTACTTCACGGAATACTACTTCGATCAACGTATGAAGCCACGGCATATCTGTGGCGTCCTATGAAAGATATGAATTTACCCCTTATCTATGCCGTGATGCTCGTATTTTCTGTCTGTTTCGTGGCTATCTACGGGCTATTGGTCGATAATAAATCAGTGTGGTCAGGCATTAAACTGGGGTTTCTCTTTGGTTTGACGACTGGGGTAAGCATGGGTTTTGGTTCGTATAGTTACATGCCAATTCCCCTGACGCTTGCCGTGAGTTGGTGTGTAGGGAGCTTGGTCGAGATTACGATAGCGGGGGCCATTGTCGGGGCCATTATGCGCGATTGAGCAGCAAGCAATGTTCAAACTGAAAACCGGTGCGATCGTTCTGGCGTTGACAGTGACGCTTATATTTTTGCTTCGGACCGGGGGAACAACGGAAGAGGTCGCGATAGCGACGGATGGATGTCGTGCTACCGAAGAATCCCAGGAACAACTCAAGACCACTACCTCTGAACTAGAGCAGATCCGTCGAGATTTTCAGATTGCCAAGGAGCGCATCAGCATTCTGGAAAAGAGTTGGGCTCCCACGGAACCTCGGATCGCCGATGCGCAACGTCCCGGTTTTGATTTCCAGGAAGGACATGATATAACCCGCGAAGACATCGATCGGATACGCACCGAAAAAGAACGTTGCGCAGGCGATCGGGCACATCTGGATGATGTGGCTGTGCGTTACCAGACGAGTCAGACCCAACTCTATAACCTCCAGCAGCGTCTACGTGAGACTGAAATCTCGATAGCGGTCATTACCCGCGAACGAAACGACCTCAAAACTCGCTACAACAGGCTCAGGACAGAACTGAATACCGTGCTCCAAGAAAGCGACCAACCATATCTGACACGAACTGAGAAAGTCTCTGAGAAAGTTTCGGACGATTGGGATAATCAAAAAATCCAGAATCGTCAGGATGAACAGAAGTAATAGACATTAGATGTTATCCGAAATATCCCCTCTCCCAAAGGGAGAGGGGAGTTGATGGGTTTCGAATAATGTCTATTAACCAAAATTGCCACCGGGAAACATGGTTCAGCCGTCGTTTCTGTAGGAATTTCCGGAATTCAGCCGCTGTGGATGATTTAGTCGGTGACTCATGTCCCTGTGTCCTATATTCCGGTAACCCCTGTCAGAATGACGAAGTGACGGGTTATAGGCAGCAGCTTGGGTTAGGTACGTGATGTAACCGCTCACTCCCTCCTCTCGTTGAGAAAGAGAATGAGTGATTGCTTTCGGGTTAACCGCGCGCCTCTCAGATAGAGTGGGCATTTCCTAAACCAAGACCATACGATAATTAACAAGGATTACCCCAAATGCTCGAACTCAATCCAATTTTCAATCGTATCAAAGATCTCGAAGGACGCAGTCGTGTCCTGAGGGGGTATCTTTGACTACGATACCAAACACGACCGTCTCATCGAAGTATTGCGCGAATTAGAAGACTCGAAGGTTTGGAATGACCCAGAGCGGGCGCAGGCCTTGGGTCGAGAACGTGCCCAACTTGAACAAATCGTGGCAACGCTGGGTGATCTCAGTGAACGCCTTGATGAAGCACGCGAATTACTAGATCTGGCCGGGGCAGAAGGTGATGAAGCCGCTGTGGAGGCCATTATCCTCGACCTCGATCGTGTTGAGGAACGGGTCGTGGCCTTGGAGCTTCAGCGTATGTTTTCTGGCGCCATGGATGCCCACAATTCATTTTTGGACATTCAATCAGGGTCCGGCGGTACCGAGGCCCAGGATTGGGCCGAGATGCTGCTACGCATGTATCTACGCTGGGGGGAACGGCGTAATTTCGGGGTCGAGGTCATGGAAGTTACTGGAGGTGAGGTCGCGGGTATTAAAGGCGCCACGCTACGCTTCGAGGGTTCCTACGCCTACGGTTGGCTACGCACCGAAACCGGTATCCACCGCTTGGTACGTAAATCTCCCTTCGATTCTGGAAATCGTCGTCACACGTCATTTGCCTCGGTATTTGCTTATCCTGAGGTCGATGAGGATTTCACCGTCGATATTAATCCTGCCGACCTCAAGGTGGATACCTATCGTTCCAGTGGGGCCGGTGGTCAACACGTCAACAAAACTGAATCGGCGATTCGTATTACTCACGTTCCGTCGGGCATTGTGGTCCAATGCCAGAGTGAACGTTCGCAACACAAAAATCGCTCCAAGGCGATGTCTCAGCTCAAGGCAAAACTCTACGAGCGCGAAATTCGTAAACAGCAGACGGAAAAACAGGCCATGGAAGATTCTAAATCTGACATCGGTTGGGGCCATCAGATCCGTTCCTACGTCTTGGACCAATCCCGAGTTAAGGATCTGCGCACCAATATCGAACGTGGCGATCCCGATAAGGTCCTCGATGGTGATCTCGATGAATTTATCGAGGCCAGCCTAAAGAGCGGTTTGTAAGGTGATGAGGGCCAGGGTGCGCAAATAGATTCATCGTTTGCGCACCTGGAATCAATCTAGTCAGTGAATAAACAATCTACCCACCTGCGGACTTATGTTCGAAGTACAATTCTTATCAATCGTCCTATTCCACTAGTTCTACATCCGTCTCTCAGTGGTTCCCATTCGTTAATTATTGCACGTCGGAAACAAAGCGGAGAGTAAGAACGATTCCAACAATGATTGCAAACGTGGCCCCACTGGCGATGCGCTCATGGGTAATTCGGGGAGACAGTAGATGGTCGGCCCCAACCAACGCTGGAGATCTGCGGCGTTATCCATTCCTGGGACCGGGGCAGCCCCGCAACGATTGAGAATTACCGCAGCAAGACGCAATCCTCGCGCAGTAATGGCCTCCACCGTAAGCAGGGTATGGTTGAGGCAACCCAAACGGTCTGCAACAACGAGTACTACAGGCAATCCCAAAGCAACGGCCAGTTCGGCGTTGCGCACGCCTGGGGCCAATGGACTCAGGAATCCACCCGCCCCCTCTACCCACAAGAAATCTCCACACTCGACTCCAGCGCGACAGGCCGTCGTAAGGTCATCAAGGGTGAGCGAAAGCCCGACCAATGTGGCCGCTCGTTCCGGGGAGAGCGGGGCTGCCAAGGGCCACGGACAGACTCGAGCCAAAGCTTCGCGATTCCCCGCCGCCTGTTGAAGGGCTTCGGCGTCAGCGGGCAGGAGAAGCCCCGTCGTTGTCTCATGACACCCCGACTCCAGCGGCTTTCTGGGGCGTACGACCACCCTCTGTGCCGTTAGATGCCCAATCACCGCAACCCCCAGCGCGGTCTTTCCAACCCCGGTATCGGTGGCCGTGACGAACAAACCGCGTGATGGCTGTTTGATTCCCATAGTTAGACCGACAGCAACATGCGCACCCCAAGGGCGAACAGAAATAGGGCAAAAAAGCGCTTGAGCAAAGTGGTCGGCAGGGTGTGGGCGAGCCATGCCCCCAGCGGAGCGGTGAGCATACTGGCCGCAGTTACCCCGAGCAGGGCTGGCCAGTAGATATAACCAGTACTGTGTAAGGGAAGCGTTGCCACCGCCCAACCAGTAACAACGAAACCCAGGCTGCCCGACACTGCGATAGGGACACCACAGGCAGAAGAGGTAGCAACGGCATTACGAATGGGGACGTTACACCACACCAAAAAGGGCACGCTGAGAATTCCACCACCAATTCCGATGATCCCTGAGACAAAGCCGATCAATGCTCCTATCCAGAACATCGCAGATCGCCCCGGTAGTTGGCGGTGGGCATGCGGACTCAGCCCAAAACCAACCTTGGCCGCCACTATCAGCTCGAATACCCCGAAGATAACAGTAAGGGTCGTTGCTGGTAGCAGGTGTACTACCTCGGCACCCAGCCAGGTCCCTATGACGATCCCAGGGGTAAGTTGTTGTACTACCGGCCACAATACCGCCCCACGCTGATGGTGGGCACGTACCGAGGAGAGCGAAGTTACTACGATGGTCGCGAGTGAGGTACCAATCGCGAGATGAACGATCACCGTTGGATCCATCCCTTGGTTCTGGAACAGAGATACCAGTACCGGCACAATCACGAGTCCGCCCCCAACCCCTAAGAGACCAGCAAGCACCCCGGCGAAGGCCCCGAGGGTGGCATAAGAGAGGATAATCACGGTCATGGCGGGAGCTGTACTTGTGGTCGTGGGAAAAATGGGTGATGTTAATGAATTGGTTACTAGCTACAAACCCTATAGCAGTCACGGTGAATCGGCAAGGATGGCCTTGTACTGCCGAATAACCTAGGATTTTGCTCGGCAATGGCGCTAGACTATGACCATCTTTTGGTTAGTTGCTCAACATTTGTTTTACCCCAATAGAGTTAGGGGTCATGTCGGAGGAGATTAAGAATGACTGATGTACAGAAGTCCCAGGTGGAAACAGCCCTTGCGGACTACGTGGATCCCTATCTTGGCAAGGATCTGGTATCCGCCAAGGTGGTCAAGGAGATCGCCATTACCGGGGACACCGTAAAGGTTTCGGTGGTACTTGGTTTTGCCGCTCAGGGTTACCACGAGGTGCTCAAGGAACGGATTAAGGGATGTATCAAGACCGTGGCCGGGGTAGCGTCGGTGGAGGTCACGATTGCCACGCATATTGTGGCCCACCAGACCCAGAAGGGCATCAATGCCATCAAGGGTGTCAAGAACATTATTGCCGTGGCCTCTGGCAAAGGAGGCGTAGGGAAATCGACCACGGCCGTCAATCTTGCCCTCGCCCTTTCAGTTGAGGGGGCCAATGTGGGGCTTTTGGACGCTGACATCTATGGTCCCAGTCAGCCCCGCATGTTGGGGGTCAAGGCTCGCCCGGAGTCAAAGGACGGGAAAACTCTTGAACCGGTAATGAGCTACAACCTCCAGTCGATGTCGATCGGCTACCTCATCGACGAAGAAACACCGATGATCTGGCGCGGCCCGATGGTCACCCAGGCCTTGGAGCAGCTCATCAAGGACACCAACTGGCACGACCTAGATTACCTGGTGGTGGACCTACCCCCCGGTACCGGCGACACCCAGCTCACCCTCGCCCAGAAAGTCCCCGTCTCCGGGGCGATTATTGTTACCACGCCCCAAGATATCGCCCTATTGGACGCCCGCAAGGGGTTGAAGATGTTTGAGAAGGTGGAGGTGCCCGTACTCGGCATTGTGGAAAACATGAGCATCCATATTTGCAGCCATTGCGGCCACGAGGAACCCATCTTCGGTGAAGGGGGAGGGAAACGCCTATCCGAACAACATGGCGTGGATTTCATGGGTGCCCTGCCCCTTGATATCCACATTCGCGAAGATGCCGACGGTGGCCATCCGACCGTGGTCTCCAAGCCCAATAGCCGCATCGCAGAGATCTATCGCGACATCGCCCGTCGGGCAGCGGCCAAGCTTTCCATGCAAGCAAAGAGCTACGCGGGCAAATTCCCGAGTATCGTCATTCAGAATACCTAAAGAGTTTTAGGTGGGAAATGAAGAAGCCCCTCTCCTTCCGGGAGAGGGGTTGGCAGCGAGGAGGGAAGGCAAGAATCACACCAACTATCCGTCCACATTTGTCGGCAACCAATCAGGAGAAAGAACGTTTTCCATCGTCCACGGACACATCTCTGGGAAATCTCCCTCTCCCGTCTCCTTAATTGCAATAGTAACCGCATCCGCCCAAACAACATCCAACCATTCAGGGTCAGCTAATTTCTGTTTCAGACTGGGAACCTGTTTTACATGGAATTGGATCGCCTTGCGTTGCTCCTTTATGGTTCTTCTCCAACTAGGCCCCTGTCGTTCTGGCTGGAACTGCCATTTGAGGAGATGCGCCATAAGCACAGCCATTCGGCTTGCTAATTCACGTTGCTCACTCTTACCCACATCCTCGATTTCCTCGGCGATGTTTTCAATATCCAATAGGTCAAATCTTCCATTACGAACTAGCCACGCCTGTTCGTTGGACCAGGCGATAATGTCTGTTTCGTAACTAGCCGTTACCATAACCTACTCCCTCATATTTTAACCTAAGTTGCCACCTACTTGCCCTCTCCCCAGCTCTCCCCGTAAACGGGGAGGGAGTAGGCCGCAGACCTCCCCCCGTTTACGGGGGGGATTGAGGGGGGACGATTGGATGCGATCCCGAATTTTGAATAGGTGGCAACTTGGGTTATTTTATTTAGGAAAATCCACATACATTTGAAGCAGAAATTTAAAATACCGGACGGTAGAGTCTATCCAATTTGACAGAAGATACACTCGCGAGATGCGTTTCCACATATAGTGGGAGGGGGGTTGGTAAATTCTGCAGGACAGGAGTAGAGCCCTTATCTGATAAACGCAAATTAAGGGCCATGTATTGGTTAGTTGTCGGAAAAAAACCATTGGTAATTACAAAGCAGTAGTTTTGACCAAGGTCTTGATAGTGCCAGCTGCGTGCGTAATCGGTCTCAGGGGTAGTGGTACCGCAAGTACCAGCATTGGCAGTACGATTACTGCTAACGGCTGCTCGTCCTAAATCCGCCCGAAGGACTCCAAAAATATTAGGTGCAAAGTCATGAGCATCATTGCCGCTAGTATCGTTACCACAATTGGAAGTAGTCCCTGATGATTGGCAGTAGAATCCACTGCCATTGGTGATGCTAGTTCTGCTGCTGGGATTGATTCTAAACTTACCAAAATTTCCATAATCATTCGCGCCACCACTGTTATTTACAACACCTGATGCCAATACACGGCTTGCTACATAGTTCCAATGCCCCATCATCGCCCAGTAGATTCTAATCCGTGCCAATGATTCGTCCACCGCCTTTGCTTCATTTACCGCGTAGTGTTCGATGAGGGCAGATACCAGCAGCATAATGGCCAAGGTGGTTACCATGACCGTCACCAGAATACTTCCTCGTTGATTAAGAGGTGGTGGGTGTCGTTTTTCTTGCATGACTATCACGATTAGCGGTTTCAGTAAATTCTAATTGGTGGTGTTCATGAGGAAACTAGTACGATAGGTTTCACGATAATCCCATTTCGTATAATTTTGATCGCGCCAACCAGCCAAACGGGGATCCACTAGAGTATATCCTACATCGACGGTCTTATTATTTATCGGACGGGAGGTATCTACTTTTAGGTGAGAAACATATCCGTACACAACAAGAGCAGCGGTTGCATTAGGGCAGTCATAATACGGTTCCCCAGCCAAAGGATTAGTCGGAATCTGACCAGCAGCACGACAGGAAATGCTTTGGCCGTTTCGGCTGATCGCGCTACTCATCCGTGTACGATCACTACCATTGACATAAGAAATAACTAATCGATTATCCGTTGAGTCAGCCTGGGTTTCATCCTTAGAAACAGAGATTTTTGTAGTTTGCGAGGTAACCGCACCAGAAGGGTTTGCAATAGCCCCATTGATGGATGATAGAACATAAGAAGTGCTTGAAGTGCTCATACCAACTCCTGAACCCTCTCGTAACCCCGGTATCCGATCACTATCATCAATAATGCCAACCGTCTCTATACCAGTAGTACCACTACCATCAACTGTCTTTCCCGTCCCCAACATATCGAAAATCAAGCGTGCTTCGGCATTAAGTTGTGATTTACTAATCATCACCGTAGCCATCTGTTGGGCCTGAATGGCCAAAGTCATGATCACTATGGACAGACCAATAGCCAAACTCGAAGCTACCAAAACTTCGATCAAGGTGAAGCCTTGTTCTCTATGTTGGTGGGGCATCACTGTATTCCTCCCACGATGGTTTGCAAGCTGATCTCTGTAGTCGGCCCCATAACGGCAGCAATGGGGATCTCATCACTTTGATAGCGGAAAGGGTATCGAAGGTAAACAATCAATACTCGACAATGATTCCCAGTCGTATCATCAGTATCAACCATACCCGGACCACTTCCCCACTTACAATCTGCAGCGTTTGGACCAACCGCCTGCGAGAAATCCCAACTCAAGGTGGCCGTGATATTTCGTTCTCTATCTAACCATACAATATTGTAATAAGTGCTATTAGCCGTGTAGACAAAGATTTGCGAATCGGACATATTGGTGGTAGTTGTGGTCAGGATATTTTGCGGATCAGAAGTCGCCAAATCCGAATCAGTCGTATCCTGATCATAAACATAACGTAGGGTAGGATTAATCTGCCAAGGACTGTTTATACTTGCTCCTGTACTTGGATTCACATAATTCGAATTTCTCTTTAACCAGTTATTTGTGGAAAGGTCTTTGTATCGGAATGCCGCCACCAATCTCTCCGTTTCTCCGTTCAAAATAAAAATCGCCTTTTGTTTAAGCGTCAATTTAAAGAATTCATCGCTCACCATCGCCCAGGTGCCACTCAGGGCAAGTACTAGGATTGAGGTGAGTACGACCCCCACCATTACTTCAATAAGAGTCATACCTCGAACAGACCATAACGGAGAGTCTGGAGGATTAATGCACCCCCGAGGAGATGGCGAGAACTTTCTGAACTGTTTAACAATTTCCACTTGGCAGAACCAATGAAATGTTTGAAAGGGAAAAAGTGACTATCCCGAATAGTGAATACAACCGATTTTCTAGAACGCCAAATCTATTGTGTGCGGAATGCGTCAATAAAATTACTAGCCCATTTTGCTTTCATCTCTGCTACATAACCTAAGTAGCTACTATTCCTCACCACGGAGGAGGCCGCGTCTTAGTCTGGCTGCGTCATGCCAACGCAGACGTTGCGCAACCAATTGTTGTTTATCCCGCTCGGAGAATCTGCAACGACGACCGCGTTGACACCGCTCACCCTCAAAACTCGTGGTTAGGAAGGATACGCCGATACCAAAATTGAGATTCCTTCCCTTGCCGTGCCTCCACCCCTGCGTCAAATCGGTATCTGTGTAAACCGAACCATGGTACGACGCATATTGGCCGTCACGACGCCCCCACCTTGGCAAAATTGCGGCCCTTGTCGAGTGCTCCGTAGCAGTACCGGGAACACACGACCCCGCCGCCCGCCCGTAAGAGTCCGCAGTGGAACTCTGCGTTGAATCCGCCGAAACGGCCTCGTATTCTCGTAGACAACCCAAAACCCGTCCCACGTATTCCCGAGTCTCTGGATAGGGGGGAAGACCACCATAACGGGTTACAGAATTTTCACCGGCGTTATATCCAGCCAGCGCCAAGGACAGGTCACCACCGAAGCGGTCTAGTAAAAATCGCAGATAGCGTACCCCACCGGTAACATTTTGCTGAGGGTCCCAAGGGTCTCCCACCCCAAATCGATGAACCGTACCCGGCATCAACTGCATCAATCCCATCGCCCCCTTGGGTGAGCGCGCATCAGAATAAAAGCCAGATTCTACCGAGACTACCGCCTTCACCAACGCAGCATCTACCCCCCAATGGCGAGCCTCGCGCTCAATGAGGGCGTGAACATTAGAAGAATTTGTAGTCTCCGCCCACAACCGCCCAGGGATTATCGCCAGCAATAACAACATACCTCTATATAAAATCCCACATTTGATGCTGTCCCTCGCACGGACAACGACTCTCGACCCATGTAAGAGATTAGCTATGGTCACCTCTCCTCATCAAAAAGATAACGTGCCAATTCATTGGAGACGCAGTAACACGGTTTGGGCTACTGTTTATCGGTAGCGGTTGCACGGAATTTCAGTACAAAGCTTTGCTTTCCGTTCGCGGTATCCTCGGTTAGCAACACGCGGTCGGCCTGAATCTTTTCGATCTTTTTACCGTCCAACAGATAGCCTTCATAGTAATCTTTGCGGTCGATAGTTGCATATTGTCCAACTTGATCCCGACCTGTACCGGTGAGGCGATAGATCCACGTAAGGTCTACACTGGTATTAACCATCCGCTGCTTGGCATCGAAGGCAAAACGCTGGAAGGGATTACGTTTTTCTTTTTGATCGACCATCTTTTCTAGTGCGGCCAAACGTTCTCCCGTGATTGGCTCGGCATCATTGCGCGGGGTCATCGAAAAGGTAATAACATGCTGGGGTAGCGATTTGTATCGATTGTCCTTATCCATTTCACCCATGGAATAAGGATGCACCTGGAGGTTAGTAATCGTGGTGTCCAGAGATTCCAGATCTGCCGCAAAATGCAAAAACTTATAGTAATCGACCAGGATTTCAATGGTGAATTTAATGTGGTCTTGTGGGTCAGGGAGAAGCTTACGAATAATGATATCATTTTTCTTGGAGATATCATTGATTCTATTCAGGAATCCCGAAAGCGAACGAATCGCAACGGTGGTCCCTTGTTGTTCCTTGGTTAAAGCCGCAAAATGTTTTTCAAGAATAGATCGCTCATCATTCAGATAAGTATTAATCTTTCTCAGATCAGCAATAGTTTGCTGACGGTCTAAATAGAAAACCGTGTAACCACAAAAGAGCAAGGCACACACTAAATAAAGAGTAGAAATAACTAAATTTCGATGGCTTGCGACAAATTCATTCATGGCGGTTCCTTAGCTTAGCGCGCCTTAATGCCGGCAGCTTGTTCGGTGGCCAGAGTACGTTTGTCCACGGCCTGTTGCATATTGACAATTGGATTACCTTCTCCCACTGCCGTGATTGTTTTACGTTTGGTAGGATCGTAGTGCGCCTCTAGTGTAAAACGTACCACCGGGTCAGCATCCGTAGTGTCGGCAGTAAAACCACCAAAGGTGATATCTCGGAAGTCGGACATAAACATCGGTTCGTCTTTCATTAAGGTGTCTACGAAGTCGGCAATAACGCCAACATGACCATCTGACTTAGGTAAGGCCGCCCCCTTCATCACCAATTTAAGGGAGGACAACACATTGTTACCGACAGTATAACTATCACCCTCTAGGTAGATATCACTCAGCCACAGATTCTCGGTAATATGATTACCAATCGCCAGAAATTTTTCAGTCCACAATACTTTATTTTCGCGCCCAGTAGACACCGAGATCAACCCTTGACGTTGAATCTTCTGACGCAGGTTATTGTTTTCGTCAAAATTATGAGAATAAAGACTGGTGGTTGAACGAAACTGTTTGTCAAAACCAGAGTATTGGTCATAGCCAAAATACAACACGAGCAGAGCAAATGTTGCCAACAGAGCAAAATAGGCGCCTTCGTTTTCGGTACCATCCCTCGTAATCTCGTTCTCAGCTTCATCGCGAGAAAAAGAGAACTTTTTCTTCAACTCTGCAAGAAATCCACTCTGGTCCCGTGACTTTTGCTGTGTCGCACGTTTCCTGCCCCTGGCACCAGTTCTGGTAGTGCCCCCAGAAGTGCTACTAACCTCTTTAGTCGCTCTTGTGCTTGGGACCATGCCCTCTTTTTCGCTGAAGGACAGTTTGACTTTACCGACGGAGATCAGTACGCCTTCGGTACCTTTAAGCAAATTGAAAGCGATAGGAAAGGGACGTCTAATAAAAGTATCGAACAGTAGTTCGGAGCTACCCTTAATCTCGATTTGAATCTCACCAGGAAATCCAGATCTTAACCAATTGTCTAATCCACGAATGCGTTTCGTCTCTCCAAAGATTTCGATTTTGCGCGGCGCCCCACAGGCGCGCTGTGAGCGGAAATATTCCAAGGTTGAGACAATCTCGTCATTGAGTTTTCGCAATAACGGCATCAGGACTTCTTCCTGAGGGCTCAAGGAATGCTCGTTGAATCTGTCATTTCCGGTTAAATCTGATAGATAGTCCCGTTCTTTCAGTACGGTGAGCACCTCCTCGGGGCGTGTTCCCGTTCTTTCAGCTACGGCCATCACCAGGGTAGCAATACCCACTGGGATATGACGCACCGTTACCGCCCCGATCCCTACATGGGCAAGTACAACCTCGGTATATTCGGCGCCAACGAAGATGGCCCCATAGGGTTCGTTGGGATACGCCTCCGCTTCTTTGAATAGAAACACCTCTGTTGGGATGATTTCTCGGATTTTTGGTGCGATATCACCGAGTCCCCCCAAAATTTTGCGCAACAATGCGGTATCGGCAAATGCATAAACACCATTGCTACGCGCTCCCTGGGTAACTGTCCCAAAACTGGTATAACCAAAGGCGACATCGCGACAATTGAGCAATTCGCGGCCGAATTCCCGGACTCGCGCCGGACTCGCAGCACGCAAGGTCTCTACTTTGGTATCAACGAAGATTAAATCATTGGAATCGAGCAACAAGTAGCAATGCTTTAAGCGTTTGCGTAAACCCGAGGGTATTCCTTCCAAGGCCATTCGCAACATGCGTTCAGTACGTGATTCATTGCCATCAATTGGTAGAACCGATTCGCCAGCGTTCGGTACCTTCAAAGGCTTGCCTAGCGGGTCAAATGCCTGGGCACGCCACCCCGTAGTACCAAGATGTAGGAATAGGGTAATTCCTTCTTGAGCCGCGTCCCGGGTAGTAGCCTTATCGGCAGCAGATTTCGATTTTGAAAACAACATGGCGTATTCCCATCGCTGCCAACGGCACTAGCCATTCGCGCAGCGGTATCGTTGTAGAAACCATAGATGGCAAACTAGTTGGTAATCGCCACCCTTTCAACAGGAGAAGGCAGGGGAAGAGCGTCTAAAAATGAAACGCAACTAACGATCGTAAGTTGAATCAGCCATTTCCCGATCGACCTTCTTCTGTCCGTTGATATAAGGGAGTGAATGGTTATCGCACTGATTAGTGTCCTACTGCCTTGCCCATATCGAATACTGGCAAGAATACGGCAACCATCATACCCGCTACGGCGAGCCCGACGGTGATGGTAAGAATCGGGTTGATCAGTGCAGTCCAGCGTTCTAACTCATTATCCAAGAGCCGCTCGAAATAATCAGCAGCTGATAGCAATAACATATCCAGGGTACCCGCTTCCTCACCGGCGGCAATCATCTGCAGGACAATCCCAGAAAATACTTCATATTCCCGGAAAGATTCTGCAATACCTTTACCACGTTCAATATCATCAATGATCGCATTGATCAAGTCTTCGATATAGACATTAGCTACAGCTCCCGAGGCCAACTGCAGGGACGGCAACAACTCCACCTCATTTTGCAGTTGCACAGCAAAAGTACGCAAGAAGCGACTGAGTGCTGCCAAACGCATCAGGTTACCAACTGCAGGTAGGCGTAATTTGTGTTGGTCCCACAGATAACGGCCTTCGTTCGTTGCCACCCACACTCCAGCAGCGATCACCGCCAGACCACTTCCTAATATTACCCAATACCAATTTGCCTGCCACCAGTCGCCGAAATCCATTAGCATCTGAGTAATCTTGGGTAGATCCTTCCCGAAGGATGAAAACATGGCTTTGAAGCGTGGCAGAATGAAGAAAATCATGCCATTCAGCACCACGATAAATGAGATAAACATAAAGATGGGATACGCTAGGGCTGACCGTATCTTGCCACTAGATTCGTCCATCTTTTTTAGATAAATCGCGATATGTTCGATCGATTCACCCAAGCGCCCCGACATCATTCCCGCACGGATAATGTTTACGTAGATTTGATCGAATACCAAAGGAAATTCCGCAAGGGCATCGCCAAAATCCACACCATGGCGTACATCCTCGACCACCTCCTCCATAGTGTTGCGCAATGTTCCCGTTGGTGTTTCCTGGGTTAGGCTTTGGAGGACATCGACCAGCGGCAACTGACTCCTAATCATTGACGACAGTTGGCTGGTGAAGATTAATAAACTGGAGGTCGATACCGCAGCCATCAGGATCTCTCCCCGAGTACGCGGATGACTTCTTGGAAGGTCGTTACCTCATCCTCCACCAATTTGAGTCCGTGCCGAATGAGGGTAGTCATCCCCGCGTCTAATACGTGTTGACGCAAAGTATCGGCACTAAACACTGGTGACATAATGATACTGCGCGCCTCATTAGTCATTTCAAAGACCTCGAAAACCGCTTGGCGCCCCAAATAACCAGTCTTACGACAACGTTCACAACCCTGGCCCTGGGCGTATTCCATATCAGGATCAATATCGATGCCTAATTGTCTCAATCGTTCGCGAGAGATGCCCTCTTCTTTCAATTCGCTCAAGATGGAGTCACCCATGACCGCAGTCTTGCAATGTGGGCAGATCCGTCGCACCAAGCGTTGTGCAATTGCCAGGGTCAATGCGGTGGCCACCAGAAAACTTTCGATTTTCATATCCAACAAGCGTGGAATTACGCCTACGGCATCATTGGTGTGGATGGTGGAAAACACCACGTGACCGGTGAGCGCGGCTTGGATGGCCATATTGGCGGTTTCCGCATCGCGACACTCGCCCACCATGATGACATCCGGGTCTTGGCGTAGAATAGTGCGCAAACCACTCGCGAAGGTTAGGCCGATCTTACTATTGACCTGCATCTGATGGACCCCGCCGAGTCGATATTCAACCGGGTCTTCGACGGTCAATACATTCTTGCGATCCTTATCGATCGCGCTTAGGCAGGAGTAAAGCGTAGTAGTCTTGCCCGATCCGGTCGGACCACTAATCATGATCAAACCATAGGGGGCGGTGAGTTTGTCTCGCAACAGGCGGAGGTCACGCGCCAGCAGTCCCAATGATTCCGGCGAGGGGCGTAAGGCATTCTTGTCCAATAACCGGAAGACGACTTTTTCCCCGTAGACCGTGGGAAAGGTGGAGACGCGAACATCGATCGGGTTGCCACTAATGATGCGCCCGAAGCGACCATCCTGAGGCCGACGCTTTTCAGCAACATCCATACCCGACATAATCTTGATGCGAGAAATTACCTCGGAATGCAGTTTTTGCGGTAGCGTAATTTCCTCGTGCAAGATACCATCGACACGGTTGCGCACCCCCAAAAAATCCTCTGCTGGTTCAATATGGACATCCGAGGCACCCTGGATCGAGGCGCGGTGGAGAAAATAATCAACCATTTTTGGTACATCCACCCCGCTGACATTCTCCCGGATCTGAGATTCCTCTTCATCGCTCAGATCAACGACGCCAATGTCTAAATCTTCCTCGCCCAGCGCCTCCCGGCTGTTTTTCAAACGCTTTACTACTTGGAAAAATGCATCGGGATGGGCCAAGTTCCATTGTTGAGAACGACCCGCGAGGCGTTCAATTCGATCTCGAAGGATCAGATCAAAAGGATCAATAGTGGCTACGCGTCCCTTTCCGTCCATATCGTCTGACAACACCAACACCCCAAAACGTTGCGCACGCGCCGCAGGTAGCCATGCTGGCTCGGGTCTTTGTAATTGAGTCATCAATTCCTTTTCACTCTCAATCAGTGTGATGCCTAATTTGGTAGCAACTAACTGAAAGATCTCCCCTCGGAACTTTAGCGAGTTATCCTCAGCCAATACCCGGAAAAAAGTTTGTCCTGTGGCTTGCGCTTGAATTGCTAGGGAGATCGCCTGTTCCTTATTGAGGAAATTAGCCTTGATCAATTCCAGAGAAATTCCGGTGAGAAATTGCGACACTGCTGCGAGATTTACCGTTCCTGCTGCTGGGGTCGCTGCTAATTGTGCCGTAGGACCATCCATGGTGCCGACGGTGACCGTGTTCTCTGCCTGTTGATGGGTAAGCCCATCACTCGTCGTCAATTCACCTAGGCTGAAACCCTGGGTACCCCCTGTTGGAGGAAGTCCGTGGACGGTATGGTTATCCTCACCGATTGAACCCAAACCCGTGACCGTAGCACTCGAACTAGTTACCAAGGTTGTATCTGTGACGACGGTTGTCAGACGCGCCGCAACACTGGAATCAGCTACCAACGTTGCATCGGTATTACTGGTTGCTCGCTGTCCGATAAGGCCGGAATCAGCCACCAACGTCGCATCGGTATCGCCAGTTACTCGCTGTCTGGCAACGCTGGAATCAGTCACCAACGTTGCCTCCGCATCGGTAATAGTTTGCTCTCCCCCTCCTTTGGTGAAATCTAACAAATCCTGCAATTTCGTTCCTTCTGCTGATGCAGCTACGACGAATTTCAGTCGCAAACGGGTTGTTCCAATCAACAATTCACTGCCGGTACGCACTGCTGTCGGAGCGGTCAATTCCTCACCGTTTAGTCGCGTACCATTAGTACTCCCTAAATCCTCAATCATCCAACCCTCGCCGTCACGCCAATAGACCCGACAGTGGCGGCGCGAGGCGTGATTATTGGCTACTGGAAAATCTGCTTGGCTCCCTTTGCTACCCACCGCACGACCGATCAAATACTCACGCTTGCCTATTCCAGACACTACATCGACACCACCAGCGGAATAGGCCAGGGTTATCTGTAATTCTGCGTCGGGTCCTGCCTCCACTGGGGAAGGATCCGCCACAGTGGTGACAGTAGGGGACTGTTCTGCGATTAGGGTTGCGTCCTCTCCGGAATCCGGCATTCCGAAGGTATTTACCCGTGATCCATCAAGCACCTGGGTTGCGTCCGCGTTCCAATCAGATGATGAAACTACGATTGGTTTCTTGGGTGATATATTTTGGTTGGCGTTATCGGTAGTTGTTCGTCCGCCTGAGTTGTTGGTTTTATAGGTCCCCACTAATTGAGTTGCGTCTTCTTCTTCTCCAGGGGGCCGAGCTCCAATAGTTCGGGGGGGCACCTCGATATTTGGCACTCCTCTCAGCGTATGATCTTGACGTACATCGAACGGCGGCATTTCACCAGACTTTTGAGGTTCAACCGATTGCTGTTCGCGATTAAACACCATGGTTCGATCCGACTCTGCCCGAATCCCTTGGGCAACCGCATCGGTATTCTCTATATGAATACTGATCATGGTCAAACCTAAGAGGAGCGTGTCCCCTGAATACAGAGGTTTAGATTGTGTCAGCAGTTCACCATTGAGTCGAGTACCGTTAGAAGCCCCCAAATCTTGCACTAACCAACCACCTTGCGACGCGTTCCAGAACAATTTGCAATGCAGGCGAGAGACCCGATTGTCCTCAATGGTCACCTGGGCAACCTGTTCCCCCGGCAGGTAACGTCCAACCAGAACCTCTGTGCGCTCCGGTCCAATTCGTTCCTCACGAATTCGGCCCTGTGCATCCCGTAGCCGTAAGCGCATTTCCACGGGTTTATCGTTGTTGCTATCGCCAACCATTACGGTTCACCTCATTATGTTCTTCCAGCTATCGGGAAAATCTTAGGAGAAGGTGGGTATGATCAATTATCAAATTTGAGCATTACGATCTCTCCCAACTGCTTGGAAGATAAACCCTAACACACCAAACAATAACGGTAGATTATCGACCGTATACGCCTGAATATTTTTAAAGATATTATTCTATAGGCTTTTCTCATGATGCCTAACGTTATTCTGTCGTTGAATTTGAGCGATATCTTTATAATCACTAAGTGCCATAAGAAATCCCTCAAACTGCTTTTACCACGCGAAAACCTATCGAAGGCGATTGACTTCGCTGCGCAGCGTGAAAGCGAGCGGTACAACGGCCCTGGGAAGGCAAACTGTCATAGCTTCCCCCCCGCAAACTATATTCCGTTCCGGATTCGCTATTGACCGGATCGCGCACGCCCTTGGACAGACCATCGTAGTATTTCCCTGACCAGACATCGAGACACCATTCCCAAACATTGCCGCATAGATCGTAAAAACCGAATGCATTGCGCCCTAAGGGATGGGCTGTTACCGCAGAAGTTGTCCGGGCGCCAGTACCAATATTGGCAAGACCCGCTGCAGGAGGATCGGAGCCCCACGGATAGACCGTGCCTTGAGCAACTCTCTGACCACTGCGTGCGGCGTATTCCCATTGAGCCTCGCTGGGAAGATCGCCACCCACCCAACGCGCAAATTCTCGCGCATCCTCCCAGCTCACGCCCACCACCGGGTGATCGTCACGCCCCAACCCTGGAGTATCCAGGAAAGGGGGGCGCCGATAACCGGTACGTTGCAGGAAATCGCGATAGTTTCGATTGGTAATTGGATGGGCAGTCATCTGGAAAGGCGTGATCTCGATCTCACGACGCGGTTTTTCATTTTCATTGGCTAAGCGATCGCTGGGACTCGCACCAATAAAATAGCGCCCCCCTGGTACCGATATCCACTCCAACGATATCGCACCATCGGTCGGTAATGGCCAGGGTGGCGTTGGTACGCTCTCCAACAGATGCAAAACCTCCGCAGCAGACCTTGGCCGATCTTCCAATTCGTAGGCCATGAGTCGAATAATGATCTCATCCAAACTTGGGGGCAGGCCGGCGCAATAACTACTAGGTAACGGAATGTCCTCACGCCGTGGCCGTGGTGGTTTTCCGGTACGCATTACATCCCACAGCGAGGTTGGTGGGGTTTTACCGGTAAACATCTCATAGGCCATCACCCCCAAGGCAAACAGATCCGCTCGCTGGTCTACCCGCGCTGGATCAAGAAATTGTTCAGGGGCCATATAGCGAGGCGTCCCAGCGATTTGACCACGCTCCTGGGCACCCAACAGTGCAATTCCCAGGTCCATGATGACGGGACGCTCTATATTGCTTTGGCGCAATAGAATGTTGGCTGGTTTGAGGTCACGATGGACAATGTGGGCGTGGGCGGTTACCAGGGCGGCGGCAACCTTACGCAATAGATTTAGCCGTTCCTCAACGGTATCACGCAATCGATGGCTGTTATCCTTGATCCATTTTTTCAGTTCACAACCGCCATCAATCAATTCCATAACGATGCCGACACAAACCCCTTGGCCGGAACTCATCTCGTTAGGACAGGGACCCCGGTAGATCTCGTAGATAGGACAGATATCTCGATGATAGATATCGTGGGAGATGCGTACTTCCTGACGCAGACTTTCCATAAAGCTCGGATGCTCCGCACACTCATTTTTGAGGAGCTTGATAGCAACCGGACGTTGTAATTCTTGATCAAAAACTCTGAAAACAAGCGCCGATGCGCCTTCACCAATCGGGCGCCAATCGGTATAACGTGGGTTAGGCAAGACTGAATCCTCTAGTTGGTCGCCTACTCATTCACTCGTTGATTAGCGGACATTCCCGAAATACAGTACCTATCACTCGTAGGCCTTTGCCCTATGAGAAACTTAGGGAGAGGGATGGGAAAATTCTCTAACCTAACGGCAGTAGTGGATAGATGGTAACCAAGGTTATTATTCAAGAATACTCAAATTCTTAGGGATAAAACGCTCGTCATTCAGCATTTGGGTTAATCCATCGCGTCCCAGAGTTAAGACAAACAACCCTTTTCGATACGCGTAACGATCGGCGCGCTCTTCAATTTTTACTCCTGCTACCGCACCATGTACCCGATAATTCTCGTACTTAGGAAAGAAAAATAAGAACTCTCTCATCTGCTCTAGAAATTCATCTACATCAGCGATCTTGAGGGTTGTCTTGACTTCTACTGGAATAACAATATCGCCATTAATTAGCATGATATCAACTTCCATTTCTCGTTCAGCCTTACGCACGCGATCTCGTTGCAGAGTTTCATTGACCTGAATGCCTCGTTGCTGGAAAATCCCCAATAATCACGGGCGAATCAGTGCCTCCATCAATTTTCCCCACTGGCCAGTAAACAACTCACCCAATTCGTGCAATTTTCGATCGGTTTCCCGAAACCTCTGAGCAGTTTCCTGAAACTTTCGATCGGTTTCACGGAACAATTGCCAAATATCATCCAAGGTGGGCTGGGTTGTGAGCATGTTAACCTCGATAAAGTAGTAATTGAGAAGTGAAACACACAACACCAGGCAAAGTTAGGGGTACGCTTACCAGGATATCGACCGAAATGACACGGGGAAGTATCGGTATAATCTTGACAGCAGGTCACTCACCACAAACAAAGTCGAAGATGTAACCCGACACTCCGTCTACCGTTTTATAAAAGATTCTATTAAGAAGCGGGGATGGGGAAGATATACTTCCCCAGTTTAAGGTCTAGCGCATTATCGGAAATGTGATATCAGGTGGGTTCCCGTAGACTGACAAACGGATTCGCGCCAGACGCTGCTTTTGTTCGGAATCGATATCATCACGTGTCGCCCGGATCTCAATCTCAGCTAATGCCTGTCGAGCCTTTTCTTGCATCCCGCGAGTTAGATAGACATCCATTAAATCAAGCATCAATCTACGCCACTCCACTCCATTTTCGCGCATCAGGCTCGCTGCCGATTCCCAATCTTGGAGGGCTTCGTCCTGATGGCCGTTGTAGTACTTCAGATTGCCCAATTGATAGTAACAACCCCCACGTAGATCGCTACGGAGCCATTGCGGATTCAACACAGCGGTCTGAAGCAATTTAATCACCCCCTCCCGTTGATTCTCATCGAACTGGAGTCCGGCGTTTCCCAAACCTATCAGAGATAAGACGGTTACTGGGGTCAAGGGATACTGTGACAGAGACTGTTCCGTTAATTCCAGATCTGTACCATATTCTCCTTTTGATGCCATCAAGAAGTGTACTGCGCTAACCAGATAACCAGGCTCCCGCCCATCTAGGGCCGCAGCTTTGCGATAACCAGACGTCGCGCCCGGAAAATCTCGCAGGTCTGCCATAACGCCCCCCGCCTCAGCCCAGGCACGCGGGGAATGCGGATGATGCAACAGCAAATTCGTGAAGAACAATCGAGCATCCACCCATTCTTCAACCCGTGCCCTTACCTCCGTTATCCATAGCATCCCCACCAGTAGCGCCAGGATGATGAGAAGAGATTGGTTTCTCCCCATGGGTCTCAATCCTAACGGCCAACCGTTTCTTACATTCCCTTCCGTTGCCAAACAGACACCTTCCCTGCGGATTACCCGTTCAATAAAAGTAGAGAAATAAAACACCATGGGCATCACGATTCCCAAGGCAGCGAGATAATTTCGATGTTCAAACACCAATTCCAGAGGAACAACCGTCGATTCTAGAAGATGGTTCGCCAGGAACCACCACAAACCAAAGACAAGCGGCAAGGCGTATTGTTTTCGCCATGCGTAAAGCGAGGCCACTCCCAATCCGAACCACGATATTAGTGCCGGTAGTGTCGTCCATGGTTGCAACAATCCTCTCGATATCTCAAAGTCATCATGATGAAGGCTCATGTACGAGTGATCGGGTACCAACAGTAGTCTAAGGTAGAACCACAGTACCCGCGATTCGGTGAGTAAACGCTGAATTAAATCAAACTCACGAAACGTATACCCCGACGTTGAAACGACCAACGCGATATATAGAAGATACCCTGTAACTAATACCACGGGTACCATTACCGCCGTAATGCTGAATAATTTTCTCCAGGTAGCAACTTGGGGGGCGACCGCAAACCGGAAAAATATCAACTCCACCACTAATTCCAGATGACCAAGTAGGGCGCCACTCTCCTTGCTTAACACAGCCAACCCACCAGCCACTAACGTACTTCCAATCCACCACACTCCATTTTCTCTCCCGGCAATCAATTGTTCCCGTCCATGTACAAAAGCCAACAAGCCCGCTAGGCTGAACAATCCAGAGAGTACGGTCATCCGTTGAACCGTATAGAGCACGGTACTGACCTGGAGGGGATGTAAAACCCAGAACAACGCTACTACCCACGCCAACCAGTGAATTGGCGCCAGTACCGTTGGCCGCTCCTGTCGCCAATAGGGTAACAATCGCTTGGTCAAGAAATACACCAACAAACCGCAAATGGCATGTAGGGCAATATTGGTTAATTTCAACCCTGGCAGCGAAGACTCACCACCAAAGTAATAATTCACGCCGAAACTGACCATGGCTATTGGTCGTCCTAACGGTCCCGCCATCCCGGAGGACGCTGCTGCCATCAGTTCTGACCATCCCAAATGTTGCCAATGTATGCTGGTGTTATTGACGATATTCATTAAGTCATCCAAGACAAAAAAACCACCAATCCCTGGAAAATAAACCACCCCAACTACTGCGACGAATAGTATCGATGCGATAACTTCCGTCCCGTCTGCGGTAAAACGCATATCAACTAATCCATGCAAGGAGTTTTGAGGTGGCCATCCCCCACCGCTCGGGAGGGCGGAACGGTTACGACTCGATAAACATACAAAGTTCTCAACAGGCAATCCAAGTCACTACCTATGAGTTGCTAAGCCGCCATCTCAACACATAACACCGGAATGATGGTTAACTTCAACTTATAGGCAGCAACGTGGATTAATAAGTAATGGTAGGCACCACGTACATTCACCAGAAAACAGATATCACCCGTTCTCCGAATTAAGCACTAATCGTAAAGTCTACGGTACGTAAGTGGCGGTAGCTAGACCAGCGGAGGTGCAATACCCTCCGGCGGTCGGAGTTGTGACGCCAGCAGTCATGTAATTCTCTCGGTTGATGAAGTTTTCCCAACCTGGTACGGAGGTGATCTTGCTGCTAAACAATACATAGCCAGTGCCACCACTGGTTGTAGACGGTGTTGCCTTGATGCAAGAAACGATATCCGAGTTAACTGTCTTTGCCCCTACTGTGTAACTATCAAATCTAGCCCCTGCTGGAATACTCAACGTCGGAATCAGTTTTCGCAAATCTGTACTAGCAGTTCCGGCAGTAGTCGATAATATTCTCGTATCAAGATTAGCTATCAATGTAGTAATTCCACCCGACCTTGATCCGATATAACCTACCAACGCCTTATTGATTCTCCCCATCATTTCCACAGCCTCCTCCGTTTCGGCAGTTTTCACGTAGAGAATCAACTTCGGTATACCAACCGCAGCCAGAATACCGATGATGGCAATAACTACCATCAACTCGACCAGTGTAAAACCCTGGTTGGTTCGAACCTGCTTGGATGACAATTTCATAACTCCCCCTAAATAACGTTGTGGTTAAACATAAAAAACTAAACTGAAACCTCTGATAACTTATGGTTTAGCAAGGTTATAGCTCATCAATACTCGTGCCCCAGCCGGTTCGGTACCGTAGCGATACTCCAGACGAACATAGTGTTTAACCTCGGGGCTATACCACCAACGCTCCGATCCTGTCCAATCGCTTTGAACACCGCGCGTACGCATCACCAATATCCAACAGTTAAAGGTCCCAGCCGGAACCTGAATAATCTCCCGCCCTTCTACGGTCCAAGAAGTATTACGTCGGATCAATTCGCCCGCACGTAAATATTCCTCGGAAAAGACTACCTGTTTGTTTACCGCGAGCGGGAATAATTCCTCGGGGTCCTTGGTACGGTAAATCACTTCTCGGTAGACATTACCCTGCTTAGAGCGCACCTTGAATAACCCGCGACGCACTAGCCACTCGTCGAGTGTATCTACGCGCTGAAAGGTAGTATCGCTCCCCTGTACGGCTGAAACTCTCAGTTCATAGCCGTCGCTATACCTCCAAGTATCATCCACTCTCCACGTTGGGGCACCAGAAACCGGTGTCGCCATTGATTCCGTTACAGCGAGAGGATGCGCATCAGCCTCAGTTTCTCGGACATCTTGTTCTGTACACGCCACGAGCAAAAGCGCCATTGCTGTTATCGTTGCTCTACCCAAATTTGTCATTCTTGATCCCCCCAGAAAACCATTAGGGGCATTGGGATCGACCCCCCAAGCCCGCAGTCGCTGAACCAAATACCTCGCATGTTCGCGCTCTTGTCTTACCTCTAACCCAAGTGCGACCTAACGCGTTTTTCTCCCCTCTCCTTCCGGGAGAGGGCCCCGGGGGTAAGGGCGTGATGCTGACGAATCAACAAATTCTCGCCCTCACCCCAACCCCTCTCCCGGGG